>DATCZF010000290.1:0-5036 GCA_036526055.1 Woeseiaceae bacterium | reverse complement strand
GGCTTGCATCTGTTCGACCAGGTGGGCTGGTGCATTCCGGTAGGTTCCGCCGTAGTTCATATGGACGTGGACATCGCCGGAAACCCATCGCTCACTCCAGCCTGGCGGCAAATCCAGCGACTCGACGCTGACAAGCGCTTTTGCTTCGCTGCCGGCATCAACGTCGACTGTCATTCGCGCAATCCGGTTCTCCAGCCCACGCCAGACCGTTATTTGCGTTTCACCTGCAGGCACCACGAGGGTGGCAGTGCCATTGCTATGAAAGTAACGCGTTTCGAACTCTGCCTCAGACCTGTCGAAACCATCGTCTGCATGCATCCAGGACGCGTCCGGCGCATAACTGCGGCCATCCGCGCCAATTACTGAAATGCGGGCGGGTACCGGCTTGCCGTTCATGTCTGCGGAGATGATGTTCAGCGTACCGACAGGGACAAGGTACTGGCGGCTGTTGGTTTCGACCTTGAAGCGGCGGCCATCGATCACGTCCTGCACCCAAAGCGCCAGCCCGCCGCCTTCATTCGCGATATACGCCATTTGCTTGCCATTCGGCGACCAGCGAATCCCGGTGACATCGAAATCCCCGTAGGACAGCGGCAAGGGATCGCCGCCACCCGCTGCCGTCGTTACCCAGAGCTGATGCCACTGCCTGCCCAGGTAGGAGGAATAGGCAACCCTGTTGCCGTCCGGAGACCAGTCCGGCCGGGCTTTCCAGGTCGTTTCCTCGTCCCTGATGAGAACCGGGTCGCTGTTGCCGGATACCGATCGGCGCCAGATTGCCCCGGTACCGTAGCCCTTCTCCGGGTTGCTCACGTACATGATTTCCGAGCCGTCAGGGGACCACGATGGACTCAGTTCGTGGTCATACGGACTGTAGTAATAGCGATCTATTTCGCTTCTGCGCTGCGGGAAAAGCGCGCTTGCCTGGAAGCCCTCGTCTTTCTCTTCGCCAACATGCAAGTGAAAACGACCGGTGCCAGCGGTCGAAATAAAAGCAATCCTCTTACCGTCGGGCGCGAACCTCGGTTCGAGATTGACGTCACCGCCGCTCGTTAGCTGGGTAACCTCGCGGGTTTTCAGATCCAGTTTGTGCAGTTCCAGCGCGTCATTAATGTAGCGGGTGAATACGATCTCGTCCGTCGCAGGCGACCAGTCCGGCATGTAGTCATAACCGGGTCCGGCAGTGATCTGCTGCGCCCTATCGGAGTCGATACTTTGCAGCCAGAGGCTGCCTCGCATCGAATACACCAGCGATTTGCCGTCACGACTCCAGGCCACCTGTGCGGGCCCGTTCGTCAGCTGCGGCAAATACATCTCGCGGAAATAATAGTTGTGCGGGACGTCGATCTGCTTCAAGACGGTTTCGCGCTCAGCGAAACCTGCAACCGGCATCAACAACGCCGCCAGGATCGGCAAAACACACGACCGGCGCCAGGCAAAAGTTCCGCTCACGACTGCCCCCTTCTTCTGTGAATAACCGTAAGGCGACATTGAATACCTGGCGACCGTTTCAGCCGGTGCCGCGAGTTCGGGTTTTGCCTGCCTTGGCGTTTTTCTCGATGTATTCGATGATCAGGCCAGCCACGTCCTTGCCTGTCGCCGTCTCGATGCCCTCCAGTCCGGGTGACGAATTGACCTCCATCACCACCGGCCCATGATTAGACCGCAAAATGTCCACGCCCGAAACGTTAAGTCCCATAATGCGCGATGCCCGCACTGCCGTAGCTCGCTCTTCCGGCGTTATGCGAATCAGTTCGGCGCTGCCACCACGGTGCAGATTGGAGCGAAATTCACCATCCTGGGCCTGCCTTTTCATCGCCGCAACGACTTTTTCACCGATAACAAAACAGCGAATATCGGCACCCGCTGCTTCCTTGACGAATTCCTGCACCAGGAAATTCGCGTTCAGGCCGCGAAATGCCTCGACGACACTTTCGGCCGCTTTGCGCGTCTCAGCCAGAACAACGCCCTTTCCCTGGGTGCCTTCCAGTAATTTGACGATGACCGGAGCCCCACCCACGATGTTCAGCAGGTCGTTCGTGTCATTTGGCGAGTGGGCGAACCCGGTCACCGGCAAGCCGATGCCCTTGCGCGACAACAGCTGCAACGAACGCAACTTGTCGCGGGATCGGGAAATTGCGACTGATTCATTAAGCGGAAATACGCCCATCATCTCGAACTGGCGCACGACCGCCGTGCCGTAAAATGTGATCGAGGCGCCGATACGCGGAATAACGGCATCGAAGTCTTTCAGCACTTTACCGTCGTAATGAATTTCCGGATTAAAACTGGCGATGTTCATATAACAACGCAGCGGGTTGATTACCGCGACTTCATGACCACGCTTCTCAGCGGCCTCGATGAGGCGCCGAGTCGAATACAGCTTTCGATTTTGAGACAAAATGCCTATTTTCATCGCTTTAGTTAACCTTTGCTGCGGGACTTTCACTGACTAAATACGATCTCTCTGGATCGACGATCGCCCTGTTGTTAATTGCAGTTCTTCCCAAGAGCATGCGAAACCGCATGTTGTCCCGGGATGCGAGAGTGATCTCGATTGGCCACGATTGCTCGCCCAGCTCGATGAGGGTCTCGATGACGTACCTGTCTTCCTTGTGGCCGCCGGAGTCCATAACAGGCCGATAGTCGATAACAGGAGCCTCGCAAATCACCTCTCGCTGCGTGCTGTATTGTTCCGGGTGAATTGCAAAACGCACCCACTTCCGGCCGTCCCTGTCAAAGGGCTCGATCGCAAACGTATGCAATGCAGAGGTTCGCGCCCCGGTATCGACTTTGGCCTTGATGGTCAGTCCAAGATCGGGAAGCGTCAACCACTCCCTCCAGCCTAGCACCATTTTTGCCGAATTATTTTTGCTCATCGTGGATTTTCGTGCTGCATCTGGGCTTGCTGAAACTCCTCGACTGTGGCTTCCGCCTCGCTGTTATTCGCAAACCGGGCAATGTGGTAGAGCGCCTCGCCTTCGTGTGCCAATGGCAGCTGGCTGCAGCCGATGACAAGCCCGCTGACTGTCGCGACAACGCTCTCCTCGACTTCGCCGAACGGGTCACTGATCCTGGCGAGGACGTCACCCTTGCTCACACGTTGCCCGAGAGTGCATGCCGTCAGCACTATACCGCTGCGAGGCGCGCGCACCCAGGTTGTCGAGTGGCTGATTACGGGATCGATTTGTGCGATTCGAGGCTTGCGGTCGGGCAACATGCCCAAAACCCGCATTACGCGGAGAATGCCGCGAACCCCTGCCCGAATCGATAATTCGTCGAAGCGCGAAGCCTCCCCGGCCTCATACAACAGCAAGGGAATGTCGTTGGCCGATGCAGCCTCGCGCAGCGAACCGTCGCGAATATTCGAGTTGATGATTACCGGCGTGCCAAAGACCCTGGCAAGGCGTAACACCTCGGCATTCGACAGGTCGCCGCGAATCTGCGGCAGGTTGGCCCGGTCGGCGGAGCCCGTGTGCAGATCGATACCGTAATTGGCCTTGGAGATGATTTCCGAGCTGACGAGATAGGCGAGCCTTGAAGCGGCGGACCCTGTTTCGCGCCCTGGAAAAGAGCGGTTCAGATCGCGCCGATCCGGCAGATAGCGTGATCGGTAGATGAATCCATAGACGTTAACGATCGGTGCGGCAATCAGGCAGCCGCGCATCTTTCGTAGCGCGGTCATTCCCAGCAAACGGCGAATGATTTCAACACCGTTGAGTTCGTCACCGTGTACGGCAGCCGTCAGAAACAGCGTCGGTCCGTCCCGCCGGCCATTGATCACATGGATCGGAATCGTCAGTTCAGTCTGGGTGTACAGGTCAGCAACCGGCAGATCAACCTTGCGGCGCGTGCCGGGCTTGATGGCGTAATCTCCGAGTTGAATGGTTCGATCATTCACGTGTGCTGCTGCCTTTCATGCAATCGCCACCGCAGCGGCAAATTCAAACCTGAGAATAACGCTGCATTGTAACGGGGGCGCTTGTATACCCTTTTACGTCGTTCTTGAAAAGTCATTTCTTACGCGTCGTCGCCACAGATAGCTTACGGCTGAGCCACCGAGCGGCTGAGCCGGTACATCAGCAAGGCAGCGCGCTTGACGGCGAGCGGCATGCTGCGTAAATCAATGCTTTCATTCGGCGTATGGGCGCCCGAGCCAATGGCTCCCATTCCAGCGAGACCATCGGCATATGGCGCCACGAAAGAGATATCGGCGGCGCCTCGCAGGGACGGATCCAGGGCTTCCATCGGGCCGCGCCCCAGCCCCTCATTGATCTCGGACAGCATGTGCTGCAGGGCTCTGTTGCCAGCGGTCGGCGCCATCGCCGGATAGCTGTCAATAAACTCGATGCTGGCACTGGTCTGCGGCAAATGGCTCGCGACGATCGCCTTCATGGCCGCCTTGGCGCGTTCATACTGCGCTGGGGAGATCGTCCTGATGCCACCATGCACCATGGCGCGTCCCGGGACGACATTCGTCTTGCCAAATGCGCGGCCCCGAGTTTCCTCGTAATCGTAGCTGACATCCGTGCCCCCCAGGATTACACCGGCATTGAATGTGAGGTATTCCTCGCCGCGCACAGCTTCGTAAAAGGCATTCAGGATGCGCGCTGCCTCGAAAATCGCGCCGGCGCCCGTTGTGTCGCTGAAAATACTCGACGAATGCGCCTGCCTCCCTTCCACGATCAGCCGCCATTCGTGCGAGCTGCGCCGCGCGATCGTGGCCCAGTCCGCACCGTCACGAAAGGAGGCACCCTCGAAACCCAGTACGACGTCCGCCCATTTGCCAGCTTCGATCAGATCCAAACGAGCTTGTTCAAGCGGCAACCCCGGTGATTCCTCGTCACCTGTGTATATCGCTACCGCCTGTAAATCGTCGAGTGCTCCGGCCGCTTGCAGCGCCTTGAGGGCGTAAAGCATGACGACATTACCCGCTTTCATGTCGCCGATGCCCGGCCCGCTCGCCCGATCGCCATCGCGTATGAATTTCTGGAACGGATCATCAGTCTCGAACACGGTATCCAGATGCCCTATCAGAA
>DATCZF010000289.1:0-3053 GCA_036526055.1 Woeseiaceae bacterium | reverse complement strand
TCGTCCAGCGTGTAGTGCAGCGCCGAAGATTCACCTTGCGGATACAGCAAATAGACCGAATCGAGGCCGGCCGGCTGCAGGTAAATCCGCAAATCGTGCGCCTTCCCGAATGCCGTGAGAACCTGGCGATCAGCATCGCTGGGCTCATCGAGCACTCGAAACACCAGTCCAGTGGCATTGTCGGCAACGGCAACCTCGATTTGCGGCAACCTGGCGCGAATGGACAGTGAACCGACCAGGGCAGACAGGTCCTCGAGCATGCCGCCGACCGGCTCCGCGAGTACCTCACAGCGTGTCATGTCGGCTACATAGGGCGCATAGCGCTCGCGAAACCCCACCAGTGTCCGGCCCTTGGCCGGGACATCCTTGACCGCAAGCCGGGCGCGCCGGCGGTAGCTCCAGGGTTCTGCGACCACGGGCTCTAACCACTGCCCCGGAGTAACCCGGCCAATTCTCTCGAAACTGTCTTTGAGCGCCTGGAACTTGATGTCACGCTGCCGGGCAGCGTTCATGTGCTGCAGGGAACAGCCACCGCATACGCTGTAAGCCGCACAGCGAGGCGCTACGCGCTCGGCCGCGGGCGCCAGGACTTCCAGCAATTCCGCCTCATCGTAATTGCGTCGAAACTTGCGGCGAAGGAAACGAACTTCCTCACCCGGCAGCGCTCCGGCAACAAAAACCTTTTTGCCCGCAACGCTGGCAATGCCCCTCCCCTCATGCGTTATGCCGTCAATCACGGCGGTTTCCGGCTCTCGGCGTCGTGCCATGGCTAAACTAACTCCAGTGCGATATCCGCTGCAGCAGACCGGTCGGCAGGTTGTGCGTCAGTGGACCCAGGGCGGTCAATCAGGACGGCTGCCAGGCGGTGGCGAATTCATTCAGGTGTGGTTGGTCCATCTCGGCAAGCGTATTGCGCACAAGCTCATACTCGCGCGCCAGGTCTTTTTCATCGAGCTTGCCGCGCATCAATTCAAAACGCAGGTAAACCAGGTAAGTATTGAGGACGTCCGTTTCGCAGTAATTGCGAATATCCTGAATGCCGCCCGCGAGGTAGCTGTCCCAGACATCAGCGCCACTCATTCCCAGCTTGCCGGGAAACCCAAGCAAAACAGCAGTTTCGTCGAGGCTGGCGCGACCGCGTACCTGGAATCCGGCAAGCACGTCCATGAGGTCGATGTGTCGCCAGTGAAAGCGACTGAGGTAATTGTTGAAGCGAAACTCGCGATCACTGTCGCCCATTTCCCAGTACCGGGATGCGCGAATTTTGTGGTGCAACGCACGGTAGTGAAGCACCGGCAAATCGAACCCGCTGCCGTTCCACGAGACGAGGTCCGGCGAATAGCGCTCTATACCGTCGAAAAACCGTTGGACCAGTTCGGCCTCGGACGACTCCGCGGTCCCGAGGCTCCAGATCTTGAACGACGTGCCAGTTCGCAGCGCCACCGAGATCGCAACGATCCTGTGCTGGTGCAACGGTAAAAAATCACTCCCTGTCTTTTGCTGCTGGCGAAACGTCATCGCAGTAGCGACCTCTTCGTCAGAGAGCCCCTCGAGATTCCACATCCGGCGCCCGAACTCTACGTCGGGAATTGTTTCAATATCAAATGAAAAACAATGCATTACAATACTTTTCTCATGTAATTTTTAGCTCTGGATTTCAGGCTTTCATCACCACGGCAAAGGCGAGGATCAGGCCGGCATCATCAGACAGGCTCACGTGACCTTCCCCGATTCCGAGGTCGTGGCAGACCTTTTTGGCGCGTTCGGAAAAAATCACCAGCGGCCTGCCCCATTCGTTCGCGGTGATGCCAATATCCCTTATCCAGACACCGTGCGCAAACCCGGTCCCCATCGCTTTGACCGTCGCCTCTTTCGCGGCAAAGCGCATCGCAAGAAAACGGGTCTTGCGCCTGGAACGCTCATAGAGTTCGCGGGCTTCATCCATTAACAGGCGATCCACGAACCGCTCACCAAATCGATCAAAGGTCGCCTGCACACGGGCGAGTTCCACGATATCCGTGCCGACGCCGAAGATCATGCAAACCCTCCCAACCGACTGCCTGGCTGCACTCTCAAACCCGAGCCGCCTGCATCAGGCGCTTCATTTCGCGAACAGCATCGGGCAACCCGGCAAAAACTGCGCGCGCAATGATCGCGTGGCCGATATTCAGCTCCACGATCTCCGCTATCGCGGCAACCGCCGTAACGTTGTGATAGTGCAGGCCATGCCCGGCGTGAATCCGCAAACCCAGTCCGTCGCCGATACGGGCCGCTTCGACAATCCGTGCCAGTGCCTTTGCCTGCTCTGCCCCGTGGGCTTCGGCATACGCACCGGTGTGTAATTCAACAACGGGTGCGCCTGCCTCGCGAGACGCCTCCAGCTGCCGCGGATCCGGGTCGATGAATAGCGACACACGGATACCCGCAGCCTCCAGGCGCTTGCAGGCCTGTGTGACCCTGTGCAGCTGGCCCGCCACGTCCAGGCCACCCTCGGTGGTCAGTTCCTCGCGGCGTTCGGGAACCAGGCAAACGTCTTGCGGCCGGATTCGTTCGGCAATCTCCAGCATCTCATCCGTCACTGCCATTTCGAGATTCATTCGGGTTTGCAGCGCCCCCCTCATTATCTCGACATCACGGTCCTGGATATGGCGGCGGTCCTCGCGAAGATGCAGCGTGATGCTGTCCGCACCGGACTGTTCGGCTATCAATGCCGCATGCAGCGGGTCCGGATAGGACGTGCCGCGCACCTGGCGAAGCGTCGCGACGTGGTCAATATTGATACCGAGATCTATGTTCTGCATTGGTTTATTGTTCATGGCACATCATCAGTCTTTCTTGAGATTTCGCTGCAGGTCCAAGAGGACCTTGCGGCTTTTTAGCTCCTTGCCATCCAGATGATAGGCGAGAACCTCCCGAAATAGCAGACCCGCAGCGCGCAAGACATCTGAATCCGCAAAATCCTGCGCCGCAATCGCCTGCAACTGCCGCCCACTGAAACTTGGCGACTGGGTTTTAACCGTTGTTTCGACAGGCCCCTGTTCGACGCGATAGTG
>DATCZF010000288.1:0-3537 GCA_036526055.1 Woeseiaceae bacterium | reverse complement strand
GCCGCAATCTTCGTCTCCCATGACTCTCGGACGTCCAAAAGCTGCCAAAGTTCTCCCGAATTGCAACGCGTACAGTATTCTGTTGGTGAAATATCTTCAATCATGTCGAGAGTTTCCAACCCCGATCTTTTGCCGGCATTGTGCCAGTCGCCACAATATACCGGGCCCAGGAAATCTTATGAAGCCGCCGTCCTGCTCAGAATTGAAAGGGGTCGGGCGTTGGCGCGTTGTGCAGCCGTGGAATGTCGGTTTCGAATACCGGCACCGTGCGGAACTCGCTCTCGGTAACCCGCGTAATCACGCGCGCTTCCATAGCCGGTCCGGAGCCGACGATAACGAAGAGCCGCCCACCGATGCCAAGGGATCTCGCGAAACGGTCATCGTATACGGGCAACGATCCGGTGACAGCGATGACGTCAAATTCGCCGGCCGGCAATTCCTGCATCGCGTCCATACACGAAACAGTGGCATTACCGATGCCGGCATCAAGCAGCAGTTCCTGAGCGGGTTTGATGAAGTCTGCATGAATGTCCACGCTGGTGACCTGGCCGCCAAGCCTGCCCAGGCAAGCGGTCAGATAACCACTACCCGTACCTATTTCGAGGATGCGATCCGTGGGACGTATGTCCAATGCCTGCAGCAGGTGTCCTTCTTCTGAGGGCATCATCATGCACTCGCCGTGAGGCAGGGGAATACGCATGTCGGCGTAAGCGAGTTCACGAAAACGCTCGGGAACAAATTCGTGTCGCGCAATTTCGCTGAATACCTCAAGAATGTGCGTGTCGAGTACCTCGGCAGCGCGGACCTGCTGCCGCACCATCTGGCCATGCGCGATTTCCAATTCCATAACGTTTAAACCTTATATCTCTTTGATTTTTATGTAATCGACACTTTGAGAACTGCTTTTCGATACCGGGTTTGCTACCAATCCTGTGAGGCTACTCGCACCGCATTCCCGAATTATGGTGAATTGACACTGAGCGGCTGCACAGCTGGGCTATGCTAATGAAAAAGCACCCTTATGCTCTTGAAAGAAAACAATTTTAAGGAGATCAACAAGAGTCGGGCAGTGCCTATTACAAAATAGATCATTAAATGGCGAATTTCACAATTTCAATGGTCTTAAGTTAACGCCGCTACACTCCGGAAGCTTGGATGCATAGCGGGGGAAAATGAATCAAGGTTCAATTATCGCCTCGGTGCCCGGAAGTTAATGTCCGTAGATTTACTCATTGTCCTATTGATCGCCGCCCTGGTGGCGATAATTGCTGCGGGAATCACCGGATGGGTTGCTTTGCGCCGCCACAAGAGCAGGGTGTCAGCGCTGTACGATGAGATGATCGCCGTGTCTGCAGATGCCGTGATGGGCCGCCGCCTGGCGGAGCGCGGTAGCGGGGAATTTCTGCCCCTGGTGGCGACAATCAACAAACTGTTCGACGCCCTCGGCGAACGGGACGAACAAATACAGGATATCGACGACCTCGTAATCGATTTTGCCCGCACTCTGCCGGAGATCGTTCTCGTCCATGACGAGCAGATTCTGGTGGCCAACGATAGCGCTGCCGCGCTCGTTGGTCTTGACCCGGCGCAGCTCATCGGGCGACAGGCGGCGGACCTGGTGAAACCCGCCTATCGCGCCCTGTTCAAGAAGACGACAGCGAAACACCTGGAAGGCAACGAGGCGCCCAGAAAACTTGAATTGCAGCTGATCAACGGTAATGACCGCGGACTGTGGGTGGAAGTGCAAAGTTCGCGCATCGAATTCCGCGGCAAACCAGCTGTCATGACCATTGCCCGGGACGTCAGCTACCGCAAGAATCTCGAAGTCTCTCTCGGACGCAGCAAGCGCCAGGCGCAATACACCCTGGAGTCCATATCCGAGGGAGTCATCACGACGGACAAGGATGGCGTCATCGACTACATGAACGGTGCGGCGGAAAAATTGACCGGTATGAGCCGCGACAACGCCGTCGGCAAGAAGTCGGTTGACCTGTTTACCCTGGTCGACGAAGCGGACCGGCGTCCGCTGGGCGATCCGGTCGAACGTTGCCTGGCCATGCGGCGGCGAGTCAACATGGGACGAAAATCACTGCTGGTCAGCAGAACGGATGAGCAGGAGCATTCTGCCGAGGTCACTGCGTCGCCGATTCGCGGGCCCGGTAATGAAATATCGGGGACGGTCGTCGTATTGCACGATGTCAGCGAAATCCGCGGCCTGACGCGACAGATGAGCTACCAGGCAACGCACGATGCGCTGACCGGCCTCATCAACCGGCGCGAATTCGAAAGACGGCTGGAAGAGGCCATTAGCAACGCTCGTTCCGAGGGCACATCCCACATTCTCTGCTACATGGACCTGGATCGATTCAAGGCAGTCAACGACAGCTGCGGACACATCGCCGGTGACAACATGTTGCGAGAGATAGCGGCGCTTCTCAAAGACAAGGTCCGCGATTCCGATTACGTTGCGCGTCTCGGGGGTGACGAGTTTGGTATGTTGCTGGTTGGCTGTCCGCTTGAAAAAGCGCGCCAGATTGCGGCCAACGTGTGCAATGCGGTCAGCGATTATCGTTTCGTATGGCAGGACAAGATTTTCAACATCGGTATTTCCATCGGCCTGGTTGAGATTACCCATGACACGGGCAACATGCAGGACCTGGTCAGTGCCGCTGACTCGGCGTGCTACGTTGCCAAGCAAAGAGGACGCGGTCAGGTCCACGTTTATTCCGCGAGGGACGAGGCGCTGGCTCGAGAACGTGGCGACATTCAGTGGTTGCGTGAAATCCAGACGGCGCTGAACCAGAACGGGTTCGACATCGTGACACAGCCCATCCTTGCCCTCTCCGGGAAGGAGGGCAAAGGGCCCTCGACAGAAATCTTTTTACGCTTGCCGGACGGCGACAAGCAGGCGCAAAACGCCGATTTTCTGCGCCCGGCAGAACGGTATCAGCTCATGCCGCAGATTGATCGCTGGGTCGTGCAGGCGACGCTGGCCGCAATCAGCCGGGGCGACATCAAGCTCGCCCAGGGGCGCAGCTGCACGATTAACCTGTCGGGGCAGACACTGGGCGACGAGGGCTTTCTCGAGTTCGTTGTGGAAGCGCTGGATCGCAGCGGCGTTGCACCCGCAAGCATCTGCTTCGAAGTCAGCGAAGCGGAGGTTACGGATAACCTGGCAAAAGCGATGCGCTTTATCGAAGTTCTGCATGGCATCGGCTGCCAGTTCTCCATGGATGATTTCGGCAGTGGCCTTGGTGCCTTCTCCAACCTGAAGCAACTGCCACTGGATTTCGTGAAAATCGACGGCACGTTTACGCGCAACCTGACCAGCGACCAGATCAACCAGGAAATGGTCTCGGCCCTGATCAAGCTTGCTCGTCGCCTGGAATTCAGGGTGATAGCGGAACAGGTCGAGGAGCAGGAAGACTTCGACTGGCTGAGAGATATCGGTGTCGACTATGTGCAGGGCAATTTCATAGAGAAGCCCATGATGCTCGGCAAGTCAGCGCAGCCACGGCGCATGTAAAGCGCCTTGCA
>DATCZF010000287.1:0-8150 GCA_036526055.1 Woeseiaceae bacterium | reverse complement strand
GAAACAGGCAGGCCAGGCCGCGTTGTTCCGCCTGGCGGCAGGCATTACCGGCCTCAGTGTCATACTCTGCACCCCACAGGCCAAACAGCGTAGTCATGGCGGCGTCCGTCCCGGTAGCGGAACCCTGTTGCAAAAGCATTTCCTCGAGCGACGGCCCCGGCGCCGGCTCTGCCTGGATTTCTGCTACCGCAGGTGCTGCCTCGGCAGGCGGCGTCATGGCCGGGTCGGGCACGACGGCGACGGCTTGTGGTTCGTTTGCCTGTACTGTTTCGGCTGGCTGATCACCCGTGATCAGGGGCAGGCCCAGGGCGACAATGGTGATTGCAGCGGCCCAGAGTGCTGGCACCAGCCAGCTGCGAGAACGAATTTCCTCTCCCTGCACTTCCCGGGCGGCCTGTCTGACCAGCTTGTGGTCGATGGTTCGCAGGCCGAGGCTGTACGCGCCGAGCAGGGCCCTGTCGCAGATGACGTTGATGAGTCTCGGTATGCCGCCCGACAGCCGGTATACCTCGCGTCGAGCGCGTTCGTCGAATATATCGACCAGCGCCCCGGCCACTCGAAGGCGGTGTTTGATATAGGCATCCGTTTCCGATTGGGTCAGCGGTTGCAGGTGGTATCGGCCGGTAACCCTTTGTGCGAGTTGCCGCAGTTCGTTGCGGCCGAGCAGATCGCGCAGCTCCGGCTGGCCAATCAGAATGATCTGCAGGAGTTTTTGTTTTGCCGTTTCGAGATTGGTCAGAAGACGCACTTCTTCGAGAACTTCGGCAGCGAGGTTTTGCGCTTCATCCACCAGCAGAATCGTTCTTCTGCCTTTGCCATGGGCCTTCAGAAGATGCGAGTTAAGCGCGTCGATCAACGCTTTGGTGCTGCTCTTGTCCTGCGGCATCGCGATGCCGAGTTCGTCGCAGATCGATTGCAGGAATTCCAGGGCCGTCAGCTGCGGATTGAGAATAAGGGCAACGTCGGCTTTTTTCGGGACCTGGCCGAGCAGGGTCCTCACCAGCGTCGTCTTGCCGGTGCCGACCTCACCAGTCAGTTGAATGAAGCCGCCGCTTTCTGTCACTCCGTATACCAGGTGCGCCAGCGCTTCGCTGTGGCGCTCACTCATAAAGAGGTATCGCGGATCGGGAGTGATCGCGAAAGGCTTTTCGGTGAGACCAAAAAATTCCGTATACATAACTGGCAGCTTATGCCTGCGCCTTCCTGGTTTGGAGAAAAGTCATTCTACCGCGATTTAGGCGTCTTTCGACCTTTCGGTCCGGTTTTGCATTTCGGGTCGGGCGCGGCAGGGGGCGCGGTCAGTTACCGCGCTCGATAACGTATCGGGCCAGCCAGCGCAGCGAATCCGCGCGGTCGTCGAAGACATGCAGCGCTTTCAGGCTCTCTTCCAGCAACTCGGTGCAGCGCTGCCGGGACCGCTCCATGCCGAGCAATGCCGGGTACGTAGCCTTGTTCTTCTCGAGGTCGGAACCCTGCGGTTTGCCGATAACCTCGGTCTCCCCTTCAATATCGAGCATGTCGTCCTTAATCTGGAAGGCGATGCCGATGCGTCGTGCAAACAGATCCAGGGCATCCCGTTCGCTCGACGACAGGTCATTTGCAACGCAGCACGCGGCCATGACTGAGGCGTGGATCAGGGCCCCCGTTTTCATCGCGTACATGACTTCCAATTCCTGTGAATCCAGGATTTTGCCTTCGGCAAGCAGATCCATGGATTGACCGCCGGTCATGCCGAAGGAGCCGCTGGCGTTGGCAATCAGGGAAACCAGCTCGGCTTTTTGCTGCGGGCTGCTTGCGGAAGCATTGATGAGTGTCGCGAAGGCAAGCGGCTGTAATGCGTCAGCAGCGAGAATCGCGGTGGCTTCGTCAAATTCCCGATGCAGGGTCGGCATGCCGCGACGCAGATCGTCGTCATCCATTGCCGGCAAGTCGTCATGTACCAGGGAGAAGGCGTGAATCATTTCAATTGCTGCTGCGGGCGCATCCAGCAAGGCCGGATCCACCTGCAGGCATTCGCCGGTCGCGTACACGATCAATGGCCGCAGCCGTTTGCCGCCGTTCAGCGAGGCATAGCGCATCGCCTCATGCAATCGTGTCGGGCTGGCGCCCGAGGACGGTAACGCAGCGTCCAGTACGTCGGTGATTCGAGCCGTGTAAGCCGGTACTCTCGATTGAAATGAATCTGCCAAGTCGAACTGCTCCACATAGCGTCGTGAGGGCGTAGCGTACACCGAATTGCCGGGCGCTGCTCAGGGTCTACGGGCTATAATGCGCAGCCTGAAGACGACACGCAAAACACTCAGAATCGAATATGCGCGCTACAGCACAGGCCCAACCGAATATCGCCCTGATCAAGTATTGGGGAAAGCGGGATATCGCGCGTAATTTGCCGGCCGTGGGTTCATTGTCGGTTACGCTCGACAGCCTGTGGACCCGGACGACCGTCGAATTTGCGGCCGAGTCGTCGCAAGACGAATTCACCCTGAACAATGAGTTGCAGCCGGCAATGCTTGAGCGTGTCAGCCGCTGCCTCGATTCGCTGCCGTTGTTCGCGGCGCGCAGACCGGCGGCCCGCGTGACGAGCGAATGCAATTTTCCGGTCGCGGCCGGTCTCGCATCGTCTGCATCGGCATTTGCTGCACTGGTGCAGGCCGCCTGTGATGCTGCAGGCAAAACACTGGATCGGCAATCGCTTGCGCGGCTGGCGGGACAGGCCTCGGGATCTGCCGCAAGGTCGCTGTATGGTGGCATCGTGGAGCTTGTCGCCGGTGAGGCGCAAATTGAACTGCACCCGCTGGCCAGCCCCGAAGAGTGGCCCCTGCGGGTCGTCGTGGCGGTGACGGAACCCGGCCCGAAGCCTGTTGGCTCGGGAGAGGCGATGAAACGCAGTGCCGCAACGTCACCGTTTTACAGCCGCTGGATAGCTCAGCAGGACGGCGACCTCGACACGGCCAGGCGCGCGGTGCAGGCGAGGGATTTTGCGGCCCTGGGCGCAATCGCAGAACACAATTGCCTGAAAATGCACTCGGTGATGTGGTCGTCGCGGCCGCCGATGGTCTACTGGAATAGCGCCACCATGGCGTGCATGGAACGGGTCAGGCTGCTGCAACAGGACGGCGAGGCCGTCTTTTTTACGATCGACGCGGGACCGCAGTTGAAGGCCGTTTGCCTGCCGGAATCCGAGCGCGCGGTCGCAGCGGCCCTGCAGGATGTTCCGGGCGTAAGCAGAATCATGCTGACCGGACTGGGGCCCGGCGCCCGGCGCCTGGATGAGCAATGACCCGGCTCGTCTGCAGCGCTCCCGGAAAGGCGTTAATCAGCGGCGAATACGCCGTATTGCGGGGAGCCCCGGCGATCTGCATGGCGGTCGCCCGGCGGGCCCGCGTCACGGTGAATGCCATTGCAGGATCGAGCTGCAGGGTTTCCGCGCCCGGGTTTATCGAGGGGGAATTTGAATTTTCCTCTGCCGATGGAAAAATCACCTGGCATCAGGCGGCAGCAGCCAAAGATTTTGGACTGCTGCAAGCTGCCTGGGAACTGGTTTTCGCAGGGGGAAACGAGCCACCCGCGCTGGCCCTCGAACTGGACACCAGGGAGTTTCGCGATGCCGCGACCGGCGCGAAGCTGGGGCTGGGATCCAGTGCGGCACTGGCGGTAGCCATGGTCGCCGCACTGGCGGAAATCGCCGGCCGGAGTGATGACGCGCTCATGCTCGCCCACGAGGCGCATGCGAAGTTTCAGCGGCAACAGGGAAGTGGCGTTGATGTCGCTGCCTCCGCCACCGGCGGGCTGATCTGCTACAAAACGGATACACGCCTGGAGCCCGAGCCACTGGAGTGGCCGGCAGGATTGAATTATCGCTTTGTCTGGACCGGTCGATCGGTTGCGACAACGGACAAGTTGCAGCAATTCGCCGCCGTCAGCGATGGCGTCCCGGAATTAGCCGTTCTGGCGGAACACGCAAAAAGCGTTGCCGACGCCTTTGCCGCAGGTGCAGCGAATGAAGTGCTTGCGGCGGTATCGCACTATGCGCGGGCGCTGCAGCGCTTCGATGCAGCAAGCGGCCTGGGCATATTCGCCAACGAACACGAGTGGGTCAGCGAAGCGGCAACCCGCCATGGCCTTTGCTACAAGCCCTGTGGTGCGGGCGGTGGGGACATCGGCGTAGTACTCTATAGCGCGGGCGCAAGCCTCGAAACGCTCGAAGAGGATCTGCAGGGCAGCGGCGTTGAGCTACTGCCGCTGCGCATGGATCGAGCCGGACCAGCGATTGCCAAAGAATGACAATGAACACACCAGGTTTTTCCGGTTTCTACCGCATGACAGTTGACCAGCGCCTGGCAGCGCTGGTCGAGCAAGGCTTTATCAGCCCGAAAAATGCGCAGTCGCTGCAAAACGGCCGGCCATTGCTGGATGCCGCCGGCGCAAACCGAATGATCGAGAACGTGATCGGCGTTTTCGGGTTGCCGCTGGGGATAGCGACGAACTTCAACGTCAACGGACACGACTATCTCGTACCGATGGCGGTAGAAGAGCCTTCTATCGTCGCCGGTGTCAGCAACGCCGCCAGGTTGGTAAAAGCGAGTGGCGGGTTCGTTGCGAGGGCGGATGATTCTCTGCTGATTGGGCAGGTGCAGGTTGTCAACATACCGAATGTTGCCGCTGCAATGACGGCGTTGCGCGCCGCCGGAAATGACCTGGTGGAGCGTGCCAATGCGCTGCACCCGAATATGCTGGCCCGCGGCGGAGGCGCCCGCTCGATTGAGCTGCACCGGCATACCTTGCCAAGTGGCGACGAGATGCTGGTCGTGCATTTGCTGGTCGATACCCAGGACGCGATGGGCGCCAACCTGGTGAATACGATGTGCGAGGGCATCGCTGCAGACATCGAGAAAATTTCCGGCGGCAGAGTGCACTTGCGAATTCTTTCGAATCTCGCAGACCGGTCGCTCGTCACGGCGACGGCGTCAATCCCGGTGGCGGAACTGCGTTCCGGGGACTTCAGCGGTGAGGAAGCGCGCGACGGCATCATTCTCGCCAACGATTTCGCGCTGGTTGATCCGTACCGGGCAACGACCCATAACAAGGGGATCATGAACGGCATCGATGCCGTGGCGATTGCCACGGGCAACGACTGGCGCGCGCTGGAGGCGGCAGCCCATGCGTACGCAGCTGCCGGCGGCAAATACAAGGCTCTGACTAAATGGCGCAAAGGCGCAGGAGGCGAGCTGGAGGGAGAGCTCACGCTTCCGGTCAAGGTCGGAATTGTGGGCGGCACACTGGGCTCAAACCCGGGCGTCAACCTGTGCCTGGGAATCCTCGGCGTGCAGTCCGCCGGCGAGCTCGCCAGGCTGATCGCCGCTGTAGGCCTGGCGCAAAACCTGGCTGCGCTGCGCGCGCTGGCGACCGACGGGATTCAACGCGGGCACATGCGACTTCATGCGCGCAGTGTTGCGGATGCGGCAGGAGCTCCCGAGCACCTTTTTAACAAGGTCGTTGACCGCCTGGTTGGCGGTGGGGACATCAAGGTTGAAAAAGCGCGGGAGATCCTGGAACGCATGCAGGCAGCTGAGACGCGCGACCTCGCTCATTGCCAGGGAAGGGCCTCCGCCAAAGTGATCCTGCTTGGCGAACATGCCGCGGTGTATGGCAAGCCCGTGCTGGCTGTGCCGATCGAGGACGCCGTTGCCGTGCATGTCGAAGAAACCGGGTCGAACGTGGAGTTCATCGCGCCCGACTGGGATCTTGAACTGCGGTTTTCCGCGCAGGACGACGCCCTGGATGGCGCCGCCGCGGTTATCGCGCTGATCATGCAGCGGCTCGGCCTGCCATCAGGAGGCTTTCGAATCGAGCTGTTTTCCCGAATACCCAAGGCCATGGGGCTGGGCGCGTCGGCCTCGCTGGCGGTTGCCGTGATTCGGGCCTTTGACACGCTGCTCGATCTGCAACTGTCGAATGAAGAGGTCAACGACCTGGCATTTGCCTGCGAAGAGTTATCCCATGGAACGCCTTCTGGCATCGACAATACTGTTGCCACGTATGGACAGCCGCTGCTGTATCGCAAGGGGCCACCGGCTGAATTCGAGACGATTAAGGTGCCTCAAGGAGTACCCCTGGTGATTGCCTGCAGCGGCGTGCCGGGATACACGCACGCGCAGGTCGCCGGGGTGCGCCGGCGTTTCGAGGAGAATACGGATTCCTATACGGCGATATTTGCCGAGATCGGGCGCCTGAGCCAGGCCGGGGCCACGGCCCTCGCGAGCGCCGGGTACCAGCAATTGGGCGCGATGATGAACGTCTGCCACGGGCTGCTGAATGCTCTCGAGGTGTCGACGCCCGAACTCGAGAAAATGGTGTGCATCGCCCGCGAGGCTGGCGCGGCCGGAGCAAAGCTGACCGGCTCGGGGGGCGGTGGCTCGATCGTCGCCATATGTCCCGGCAAGGCACAGGAGGTCACGGCGGCCCTGCAGGCGGCCGGATACCAGACGGTACTGACACATGTCGAATGAAAAACACGATTCTGCGGATCACGAAGTTGTCTCTTTCGACAACGAGGCCCTGATTCTCGTTAATGACAGGGACGAACAAATCGGCAGCATGAGCAAGGCGCTTGCGCATGATGGCGATGGTGTGTTGCATCGTGCGTTCTCGCTGTTCATCTTCGATGACAGCGGGCGGCTGCTGTTGCAGCGCCGTAGTGCCGCAAAGCGCTTGTGGCCGCTGTACTGGTCCAACAGTTGTTGCAGCCACCCGCGGGACGGCGAAACGATGGAGGTTGCGACCGTGCGCCGACTCGAACAGGAACTGGGAATCCGTACCCGGCTCGAGTTCGTGTACAAGTTTACTTACCGGGCAGAGTTCGATGACGCGGGGTCAGAGAACGAATTCTGTTCGGTGTACCTCGGCCGTTGTGACACGAAGCCCCGGGTGAACGAAACTGAAATCGCAGAATGGCGATTTGTCAGCACTGCCGAGCTGGAACAGGAATTTATCGACCGTCCCGATCTCTTTACGCCATGGTTCAAGCTCGAATGGCGCAGGCTTAGCGGGGATTTTCAGGAACGCCTGGCCGCCTATACCGACGCGGTCTAGCCGGGTATCAGCCAACGAATCGGTAGTACTCGATGCCGATGTCCTGGAAGTGCCGTTCGTCAGATGCGCCGACCTTATCGATCACGAATTCGTTGTGCGGCAGGCGACGCAGGCCGGCAACATGCTTGCCGTCGTGGAGCGCCTTGTACTGCTCAAAGTCAATATCGACGGCCTGTTCCAAGGAAGCGTTGAACCCGATTGCCGCAGTTGCCTCGCGCCAGTTGTCGGCGACATAGAAAGGAATGACTTCAGCAGCATCGCCACTGCCATAGCCCAGCGTGAGGAATTCTTCGCCGGCGATTTCCCGGTTCTCCTGCAGCGCCTGTTCAAAGCCTGCTGCCAGCCAGGCGGGCAGTGCCGCAGTGTACAGGTTGCCGAGATCGAGCATCGTATTGCTGCCCAATGACAACTTGTCGAGGATTTCTGTTTTGTAGGCCGGTGTGCCGCGGAAAATTTTGGACACGGCGGTCACCAGCGGGTAGGCCTCCAGATTGAGATGATTTTCATCGGCGAGTTCGTCGACATGGGATTCGCCATGGATTTCCCTGAGCACGGACTCGACATCAATGCCGGTGTCCGCACAGTAGGCAGCCAGTTCCGCGCGGTCCTCGTCACTGCCCTTGCCCAGCGCAAACAGGTAGGAGACCGCCAGGCCGGTTTCCGGCATGCGCCGATAGGGCCGGTGCATAAAAATTGTTTTCAGGGAACGCAGGTAATCGCTCGGTACCACATGGCGCTTCTCATACATGTCGTTGAGCGCCTGCAGCGTTGAATCGATATAACAGGTGGTGGAGTACTTGCCGTTAAAAACCGGGAAGTCCTGCACCTGGTGACTTTCACTGCGGTCCTGACCGCAAAACCGTGACATTGGTTTGCGGAAATCCATAATTCGGTAGTCTGACGCTGAACCCGAATGCTCGAGGTCGACAATCGCGAGTTTCGGATTCTCTTCAAGCAGCATGGCAACGGCGCCGGCACCTTGCGTCGGTTCGCCGGTACTGCCGCGGGCGTACTCGGCGATATCTGCGCAGACGACAATCGCCTGGCTGCCACCACCA
>DATCZF010000286.1:0-10428 GCA_036526055.1 Woeseiaceae bacterium | reverse complement strand
GGCGCATCCGCGTTGGCTCTCACATGGTCTTCGATTGCGACGAGCCAGTCATCGATCGATCCGTAAGTATCCAGGGACAACGCGTTGAAGAATCCGGCGCCCTCGATCAGGTGCATGTGCGAGTCGACAAAACCGGGCAGCATGAATTTACCGTCGAGGTCGATGCGTTGCGTGTTCTTTCCGACCAGGTTTTCCGCACCAGCGATGTCGCCAACGTACACAATCTCGCCATTCCTGACCGCCACCGCCTCCGCCCAGGGCTGCGCGTCGTTGACCGTATAGATGGCGCCATTGGTGATGACGAGGTCTGCCCCCGACTCGGACTGCCGGCTGCAAGCGGTGGCGGCAAGGCCGAAAAGAAGAATCGTGACAAGGACAATAGTGCGTGAGCGGTAAATCATCGGCGACACCCTGGCTTCCTGCTTGTGGACACCCGTAACGCTGGCACTCTCGGTATGCAAACAGCGCGCGGCTGCCGCCAATATAGCAAGCCAATCACATGATATGCTAAACCCCGGCTCAGCTAACTGCCCTGGAGGATTGGATGATGAAGCGGACCGCAGTCCTGGTATCGAGTGTTGTGTGCCTGATCGGCTGGCATGGCGCCCTGTTTGCCGATGATGTCGTCAAACCAGCGAAGATCAGCAAGGAAGACATCAGTGGCAAGATATTCGAACGTTCGAACATGATCGAGACGCAACACGGCGACAATACGACGCTCGACGTAACGACGCTGCTCAGCAGCGACAAGAAGTTCGCTTCCGGCATGTATCGCTCCGGCAAGACGCGCATCGATATTACTGATCCCTACGGCGTCGATGAATTCATGTTCTTTCTCGAGGGCAGTGTCACACTGACCTCCGCGGACGGCTCCGTGCAGGTGATCAATGCCGGCGAAGGCGTCACCATACCGAAGGAATGGACCGGCATCTGGGATACCGACGGCTACACCAAGATCTGGGTGATTTACTCCGAGGACGGTTCCGGCCTCTGACCCTCACGCCAGCTGTTCGTTGACCGCGCGAATCGCGGCGTCGAACGAACCGTTGATGTACGCATAGGCTGATGCGTCGGCATTGGCGACGGAAATACGCCCGATCCTGGCGCGCCCCGCGATGTGCGGTCCTTTTTCAGGGCCCCAGTCCGGCGGATCGCCAAAGTCGTTGTACTCGTAGGCATAACCATGCGGATAACGATTCACGGTAATCGCCGCGATGTCCCTGTCTGCATCGAAGCCAGCGCCGCCCAGCGCGCCATCCATCTTGGCGATGATGTCTTTTTCAAAGTCATCGAAGCTGACCGTGTACAGTTTGCGCCGCCCGATTTCATGCTGTTCGCGGGCAACCAGGCCCCTGCCCGGCTCCGTTGGCACCCACGAGCCGTGGATGACGGTCGGTTGCCCCGGGTCGTGCGCGAACTTGTAGCCTCCCATGCTGACGGGAAAATCGACCGTAAAGGCGTTCATGTAATTCGCCTTCGGAATGGAGATTCGCGCGTAGCCGAGTTCCTCGAAGGGCTTCCAGTTGCGCACTGCGATGCTGTGGTACACCAGCGGCACCTTGGTCGCATACTCGAGCGCTTCGCGCTGCGCCTTCGAGGATTCGGGGCACAGGTAAGGAATCATCTTGTTATCGCAGGCGAGAATCACGTGCCGTGCGCCTATTCGTTCAGCCACGCCAGCGCGCACGTAAGTCACCTCGACCTCTTTGCAGTGGCCGGCGTGCCGTACATCGACGGCCGTGCTGTTGAGGCGAATCCGCGACCTGGATTCTTCACGATCCAGCAGCCCATAGTCGACCCTGGCCTTGACGACGTCCTCCATCGTGCTGCCCGGCACCGCCGAGGGAATCAGCTGGCGCACCAGCAGGCGGGCCACCCCTGCATTGCCGTCCGGAAAATGGAAAATATAAGGCTCGTCGCGACCGGGCGGTTCACCTTCGAGCTCGCCGATCCCCATGTGCTGCATACCTGCCATGCCTGAGCGGTAAGCCTCGAGCGCCGACAGCGCATCCCAGCCCACGCCCCAGAGCCCAGCAATCGAGTCGCGAAAGATGTCGCTGGCCTCGAGCGGCACGCCGGCATATTGCAACAGGAATTGCTGGTAACTGACCTTCCTGAGCAGGGCGATCTTTTCCGACCGGCTCATGCCGGGCAGGTAGTCCTTCTCGCTCAGCAATAGTTGAATCAGCGCGTCCTGGGCGCTCGCCGATACCGGGTAGCTACGCACCGTATCGCGAACCGACCTGTCCATATCCTTGTCCTGCAGATCCGCGCCGCCCCAGCGGCTCAGTTTGTCGCTCGCCAGTACATCGCGGCCGAATTTATCGGCGCTGAAAAAGAGGCCCCTGCCGAGCTTGTGGCGCGCATAAAAATCCTGGTCGTAATACTGGTAAAACCGGCTGACCTCGATGCCGATATCTTTCAGGACCTGTGCCGCTGCCGCCGAGTAATGTCCCGGGGTGTCGATCGACTGGCTGCCGCCGTAGCCGATCAGGGGAACGCCGTCGACGGTGAATTCGTTGCGCCTGGCGTGGCCGCCAAAATCGTCATGGTTATCGATAACGAGAATGCGCGCGTCCGCGCCACCCTGCTGTCGCCAGACAAATGCCGCCGCCAGGCCCGACAGGCCCGCGCCCACCACGACAAGGTCGTAAGTCTCGTCGGTCTGCTGTTCCGGGCGCGGCCAGCTTGCGCCATTCCAGGCGAGCGCATGCGCCACCTCGAAGCTGCCCGGATGATCGCCGCGCATGCCGGTCAGTGCCGGCGGATACCCAGACGCCAGGCGCGCCGCCACGGCATCGTCCGTCATGGCCAGCAATTCCAGTGGCGATAGCGTCGTGCCGGCGGCCAGGCTGAGCGCAAAACCATTGATAAAGTCACGACGCGAGATTCTGCTGTTATTCATGGCGTATTCCATTACCCCGGCCCGTGCCGGTAATCCTGCTCACCGACAGGGTGAGCGCCAGCCCGACGATGAAGCCGGGGATCATTTCATACAAATCATAGTAGACGGATTTGAAAAACAGCACCCAGGCGACGCTGGTCAGGAAGCCACCAAGCATGCCGGCAATCGCGCCCGAAAGGTTGGCCCGCTCGTCATAGAGCGCGCACAGTATGACCGGCGCAAAAGCCGCGCCGAGACCCGACCAGGAAAACAGCACAAACCAGAAAATCACCTGGGTTTTCAGCAGCGCAAACGCCACGCTCGCAAGCCCCACGAGCAGCGTCACTGCCTTGCCAATACGCGCCAGGCTTGCATCGCTGCGTGGCGAACCCGCGATCTTCTGAATGCCATCGCGCACCACGGCAGAAGAAGCGAGCAACAGCAGGGAATCGACCGTGGACATGATCGCCGACAGCACGATGACCAGCATCACGCCCGCCGCCAGTGGCGGCAACAACTCGGTCGACAGGAGCGGCAGGACGGTCTCCGGGTCATCCAGCCCCGGAAACAGCACGCGACCCGCCATGCCGGCACTGATGGCGCCGAGGTCGAACAGAATAATGACGAGGATCGAAACGTTGCGCGCCTTGCCGAGGTCTTCGACTTTATCCACGGACATGTAACGCACGAGTAACTGCGGCACACCCAGGTATGGCAGCCCGATGGCCATGAAACTGGCTGCCACGACCCAGCCGGGAATCGTGCTTGCAGCGGGACCCATGACGTTGAGCAAACCGGGATCAATCGCGCCCAGGCCATCGACGACCGCACGCACTCCACCGGCCGCGTCGATGGCAACCAACGGAATGACGATCAGGCCGAGCAGCATCAGCAGGCCCTGCGCGACATCCGTGTAGGAGACAGCCTTGTACCCGCCGACGAACGTGTAGGCAATGATGATCACGGCCCCGGCGATCACCGCAAAATTGTAGTCCAGCCCCATGAAGCTGCTGAACGCTTTGCCGGTGGCGACCATCTGTGCCGTTACATAGGCGCACACCATGGTCACGATGATGAACACGGCGATCGTTCGCAACACGTGGCGCTCGTCACCAAAGCGGGCAGCCAGCACGTCCGGAACCGTAATCGAGTCCGTCTCGTCACCCAGCCGCTTCAGGCGCCGCGCAACCAGTTGCCAGGACAGCGTGACGCCGATCAGCTTGCCCAGCATCACCCAGAACGCCTGCATGCCGACAGCGTAGCCCATGCCGGTCAGGCCGAGCAGCAGCCAGCCACTCGAACCGGTGGCGTTGGTGCTGAACGCCACGACCCAGTAGGGTAATTTTTTGCCGCCGAGGAAAAAGCCGCTCAGGGAATGGGTCTCACGCCGGCTCCAGGCCGCCAGCCCGGCAAGCAGGGCCAGGTAAGCAAGCAGCGCCAGCAGCGTGGGCGACATGGAGCGCGCCTAAGCCGCCGCTTCCCGTGACTTGAGCGTCATGTGACTGACGATCAGCGTCAACCCTGTGCCGACGATGAAACCCGGAATCATCTCGTAAAGCTCATAAGTCTGAGTCTTGAATACCAGCACCCAGATAATGCTCGTCAGGAAGCCGCCGAGCATGCCGGCAATGGCCCCCTGCAGCGTGGTCTTCTTATAATAGAGTGCACACAGGATGACGGGGCCGAACGCCGCGCCCAGCCCCGACCAGGCAAACAGGACGAACCAGAAAATCACCTTGGGCTCACTGATCGCAAACGCCGCACCGGCAATACCGACAACCAGCGTGACCGCTTTGCCATAGTTCGACAACACCGCATCGCTCTTCTTCGAGCCGCCGATCTTCTGAATGCCGTCGCGCACGACGGCCGATGACGCCAGCAGCAACAACGAGTCGACGGTCGACATGATCGCTGACAGGATAACGACCATCATTACGCCGGTCAGAATCGGCGGCAGTAACTCGCTCGACAGCACCGGCAGGATCGTCTCGGCGTCTTCGAGTCCCGGGAACAGCACGCGTCCCGCCATGCCGGCGGTGATGGCGCCGATGTCGAACAGAATGATCACCAATATGGAAATATTGCGGGCCTTGCCGAGGTCGTCGATGTTGCTCACCGACATGAAGCGCACCGCGAGCTGCGGCACCCCCATGTAGGGAAGGCCGATGGCGACGAAGCTGAAAATTGCCACCCAGGCAACAATGCCGTTGCCGCCGGTGCCCCAGACACTCATCAGGCCTGGATCGATCTCCCGCAGTCCGCTGGTAATCTCGCCCCAGCCACCGGCGGCGCTAATCGCGACCAGCGGCACGCCGATCAGCCCGATGAGCATCAGCACGCCCTGCACGACATCCGTGTAGGCCACTGCCTTGTAGCCGCCAATAAACGTGTACGCCATGATGATCACGGCGCCAATGACCACGGCGGTCGAATAATCGAGATCCATGAAGCTGCTGAATGCTTTGCCCGTCGCCATCATCTGCGCCGACACATAAGCCGTGACCATGCTCAGGATGATGAACACGGCGATGCTTCTCAGGACGTGTTTGCGGTCGTCGAAATGCGCTGCGAGCACATCGGGCACCGTGATCGAGTCCGTTTCATCGCCGAGTTTCTTGAGGCGCTTGGAGACGAGGGTCCAGGCAAGCGTAATGCCAACCACTTCGCCGACCATGACCCAGAAAGCCTGCGCACCAACCATGTACCCCATGCCGGTGAGGCCGAGCAGCAGCCAGCCGCTTTCACCGGTCGCATTGGTGCTGAAGGCCACCACCCAGTAAGGCAGTTTCTTGCCCGCCAGGAAGTAACCGCTGAGCGAATGCGTCTCACGCCGGCTCCAGGCAGCCAGCCCGATCAGCATGACGAGGTAGACCAGCAGAACAACGACGGTTGCAGACATTATTGTTTTCCTGTGCGTTCTTTATTTGCCGACCGGGCGCTACGAATAAAAGCGTTGGCACCCGGCTCTGTCGGGCCAGCGGTTGATTACACCCTATTGCCGCAGGCATGAAACCACCAGCGGCGACAAACACCGGCTAATGTTTTCATAATATGGGCCAGGACCGGGGATTTACTGTCAGCATACGGGCCGATTGCTACACTCTTGGTCAATCCAGACGAGGAACCCTCGATTTATGCGCCTGACAGCCGCCCTGATCGCTGTAACAACCCTGTTTGCCGCCGCCTGCTCCAAAGCGCCCGCCCCGCTGCAGCAACGGGAAGCCGTCAGTCCGCCCGGCGTCATCAGCGCGATACCGTACGCCGCAGATAATGGAACGCTGCTCGTCAAGTGCGGCCGCCTGATCGACGGTCTCGCCGACGAGCCGGCTGACACGCGCTGGGTACTGATTCGCGACGGCCGTATCGCCGCCGTATCCGCGAATGAAGATGCCGCCATGCATGCCGGCGCACCTGTGCTCGACCTGTCAGGACATACCTGCCTGCCAGGGCTCATCGACATGCACACGCATCTGCTCGAACACCCGGAAACGCTCGCGGACCTGTCGGCGTATTTCAGCCACGACCAGGCACTCACGCTGGCGAACGGCCGCGATATCGCGCACACGACATTGATGGCGGGCTTTACGACGGTGCGTAGCGTCGGCACCTATGTGGGTACTGCTGACGTGGTGATGCGCGATGCCATAAATGCCGGCGAAATCATCGGTCCGCGAATGCTGGTAGCAGGCTTCTACCTGACCATTCCCGGTGGCGGTGGTGACCTGCTGATCCCGGGTGTCGATGAGGCGACAATTCCGCCCTCCCTGCGCATGGGCGTGGCCCGCGGACCCGAGCAGTTTCGCGAAAAAGCACAGCTCGCGATCGACAGCGGCGTCGATTTCATCAAGATCATCGCTTCCGGAGCCGTACTTGCTTATGGCGGCGTTCCGGGCGACCACGAGATGACCCCGGAAGAAATGCGCGCCGTCATTGATGTCGCCCACGCAGCCGGCCTGAAAGTCGCGGCGCATGCACATGGCGCTGCCGTCATCAGGGATGCGATTCTCGCTGGAGCGGATACGATTGAGCACGCATCGCTGATCGATGAGGAAGGCATGCAGCTTGCCAGGAATCACGACGTGCCGCTGATCATGGACGTCTTTAACGGCGACTGGATGCTCGAAGAGGGCCGCAAGGCCGGCTGGCCTGAAGAATTCATGCGCAAGACCGAGGAAACGACGCTTATCCAGCGCCAGCAATTTCAGAAAGCGGTCGCCTACGGCGCGCCGGTGCTGTTTGGCTCGGACGCCGGCGTCTACACGCATGGCCTCAATGCAACCCAGTTCCAGTACATGGTGCGCTGGGGCATGACGCCGATGCAGGCTATCAAGGCGGCGACTTCCGGGCCGGCACACTATCTCGGCTGGGAAGACAGGATCGGCGCCATCGAGGCGGGTCGCTTCGGCGATCTCATTGCGGTCGCGGGCGATCCGCTCGCGGACGTCGCGACATTGCTCGATGTCGCAGTGGTCATCAAGGGCGGAAATGTCTTCAAGGCACCCGCCGACAAGGTCGCCGGCGACACGATGCAATAGCCTTTCCATTCAATCCCGGTAGTGCCATCATTCCGCTCGCGGCCGACGGCCAACCGTTTTACAAACTCACCGTGAACCTGACAGCACGGTGATCGAAGGACACGGAGTCAATCATGTCTCTTAAAGATAAAAACCTTTTTCGCCAGCAGTGCTATATCGACGGGCAGTGGCTGGACGCGGACGATGGCTCGACCATCGACGTCAGCAATCCGGCGACCGGCGAAATCCTCGGCAGCATACCGGCCATGGGTGCCGCCGAAACGCGGCGTGCCATAGAAGGTGCCAAGAAGGCGCAAGGCCCGTGGGCCGCGAAAACCGCGAAGGAGCGGTCCGTCATCCTGCGTCGCTGGTACGAGCTGATGCTCGAGCACCAGGAAGACCTCGCCGTCCTCATGACCCTCGAACAGGGCAAACCGCTGGCCGAGAGCCGCGGCGAAATCGCGTATGCCGCATCGTTCATCGAGTGGTTTGCCGAGGAAGCCAAGCGCCTCTATGGCGATGTGATCCCGCCGCACCAGGGCGACAAGCGCATCGTGGTCATCAAGCAGCCGATTGGTGTCGTCGCATCGATCACGCCCTGGAATTTCCCGGCGGCGATGATTACCCGCAAGGCCGGACCGGCACTGGCGGCAGGCTGCGCGATGATTACCAAGCCGGCAACGCAGACGCCCTACTCCGCGCTGGCGCTGGCGGAACTGGCCGAACGTGCCGGTATTCCACCGGGCATCCTGAGCGTCGTTACCGGCAAAGCCTCGGCGATCGGCGGCGAGATGACCAGCAACCCGATCGTTCGCAAGATTACGTTCACCGGTTCGACGGAAATCGGCAAACTGCTCCTGAAGCAATCGGCCGATACGGTCAAGAAGGTGTCGATGGAACTCGGCGGCAACGCGCCGTTCATCGTGTTCAACGACGCCGATCTCGACGCTGCGGTCGACGGCGCGATGATGTCCAAGTATCGCAACACCGGACAAACCTGCGTGTGCGCCAACCGCCTCTACGCGCAAAGCGGCGTCTACGACGCGTTCGTGGAAAAACTCGCAGTAGCGGTCAACAAGCTCAAGGTTGGCGATGGCCGCGAGGACGGCGTATCGCAGGGCCCGCTGATCGATGAGAATGCGGTGCTCAAGATCGAGGAACACGTCGCAGATGCGTTGTCCAAGGGTGGACGGCTGGTCACCGGCGGCAAACGTCACGCGAAAGGCGGCACGTTCTTTGAGCCGACGGTAATCGCGGACGCCACCCAGGAGATGCTGGTCGCGAGCGAGGAGACTTTTGGCCCGCTGGCCCCGGTCATTCGCTTCGAGACCGACGATGATGCCATAGCGATGGCCAACGATACCGAGTTCGGCCTGGCGGCGTATTTCTACTCACGCGACATCGGCCGCATCTGGCGCGTGGCCGAAGCCATCGAGTCGGGCATCGTCGGTATCAACACCGGCATCATCTCGACCGAAGTGGCGCCGTTTGGCGGCGTCAAGGAATCGGGACTGGGGCGCGAAGGTTCGAAGTACGGCATCGACGATTTCATCGAGATCAAGTATCTCTGCATCGGCGGTATCGACAGCTAGCCACACGGCGAAAACAGCACAAAAAGAAAGCCGCGCGGCCTCGTGCCGTGCGGCTTTTTTTGTCAGGCTGCATGCCGCTTTTTTCAGGCGTGCGCGAGTGACTCCGCCAACTCGTTCAGCATGAAGTCGGCTTCCGCCATCGTCAGCACCATCGGCGGCCGCAACTTGAGCACGTTGTCGGCAGGCCCGGTCGAACTGATCAGTACGCCACGGTCGCGCAGGTTCTCGACGATCCAGTTGGCCTTGTCGCTGGCAGGCGCCTTCGTCTTGCGGTCGCTGACCAGCTCCACGCCGATAAAGAACCCGCTGCCGCGTATGTCACCAATCAGCTCGAAGCGCTCGGCCAGTTTTTCCAGCCCCTCGCGAATATAGCCGCCGACCCGCAGGGCGTTTTCCTGGAGTTTCTCGTCTTCGATAACGTCCAGCACGGCCAGGCCCGCTGCGCAGGAAACCGGGTTGCCACCGAAGGTGTTGAAGTAGTGGGCCTGGTCTGCGAACGACTGCACGATCTCACGGCGCGCCACCGTCGCTGACAGGGGATGACCATTACCCATGGGCTTGCCCATGGTCACCATGTCGGGAACGATATCGTGGCGCGCAAATCCCCAGAAGTGCGTACCGGTTCGCCCGAAACCGGGCTGCACTTCGTCAGCGATAAAAAGGCCGCCGGCATCGTTGACGATCTGCTGTGCGCGCGCCAGGTACGTCGACGGTAAATTCACCACGCCTTCACTGGAAAAAATCGTGTCGACGATCATCGCGGCGACGCCCACGCCCCGGTCCTGCAACGTTGCGGCCGCCTCGGCCACCTGGGCGGCATAATGCTCCGCCGCATCCGCTTCGCGGTAGCCGCGGTACAGATCGGGGACGTGAATTGCCGCCACGCCCTCTCCCCGTCCGCCGGGGAAATCCTCCTCGGTGGACAGCTTGGCGATTTCCCAGGTATTGCCGTGATAGGCGAAACTGGTGACGATCACGCCGTAATTACCGGTGTAAGCCCGGGCGAGCCGCAAAGCGAGTTCGTTGGCTTCGCTGCCGGTGCAGGAAAACATTGCGGTATCCAGGCCGTCAGGCAACAGGCCGGTCAGCCGCTCCGCATAATCCAGTACGTTTTCATGCAGGTAACGGGTGTGCGTGTTCAGCGTCTGCTGTTGCCGGTGCAATGCCTCGACGACGCGCGGATGGCAGTGGCCAACGTGCGGCACGTTGTTATACATGTCGAGATAGCGACGGCCGTCCGCATCGACGAGCCAGGCGCCCTCGCCCTTCACGATGTGCAGGGGCTTGTCGTAAAAAAGGCGGTAAGCGGGTCCGAGCAGACGTTCCCGCCGTTCGATCAGTGATTGCAACCGGGATGGATTATTTGTCACCGTTTCCTCTGCAAGTGTCGGGGATGATGGCTGGTCTTTTCTGCCGCAACACGGACGAAAATTTATTC
>DATCZF010000285.1:0-8339 GCA_036526055.1 Woeseiaceae bacterium | reverse complement strand
GACCCAGTCACCGTTGCCGACAAGGCTCGTCCCGAAGTAGAACGCAAAAAAGGATAGCGAGAAGAATGCATAGACGCCCGGCACGAGGCGACTGAAGCGCACGCGCGTGATCACTGCTCCGTACAGGCTGACCGCAAGCAGGCTGAAGAAAAATGTCGACGTCCACAACCAGCTTAGCTCGGCGTCACTCCAGTTGCTGGACAGCGCATCGCGCACCGGACGCAGAATGAAATAGGCGGCCATCAGCGTAAAGACGAACAGGAATGAAAACAGCGTCGCCCTTATCTCATGGGACCGAACCGTGGTGGCCGAGCTGAACACCCGAATAAAAAAATTGGTTTCGCTTTGCAAGAGAGTCCCCTCGTATTGACGCCGTCATGCGCAAACTGCTGCGCATGCGGGTCTACTATGGGGACAACAGACTAAGCCCGACGGGGCTCGCAATCAAATGGCTTTTTCCAGCAGCGAACGACTGTTCATGGCAGTGGCGCCACGGCAGCGCGCCTTCGCCCGGTACATGGCGTCATCAGCACAGCGCATCAGCCCGGTCAGGGTATTGGCATTCTTCGGGTACAGCGCAAGACCAATGCTTCCGGAACAATTCAATTCCCTGCCCTGTATTTCATAGGGCCGCGCAAGCGTTTCTGTCAGGCGCAGGGCCAGTACCTCCGCCCCGTCCGCATTCAAATCGGGCACGAGCGCGACGAACTCGTCACCCCCCGGCCTGCCAATGATATCGCCTGGCCGCAAATGGCGGCGTAGCCGGTCGGCAACGGCAACCAGCACTTCGTCACCGGCATTGTGGCCCATCTCGTCATTGATCTCCTTGAAGTTGTTGAGATCGATAAACAACAGGGCGCCCACCGCATGATCGTCGCTCAACTGCAGCCGGCGAGCGGCGTTTTGCAGGAAACCACGGCGGTTCAGCACACCCGTTAACGGATCTGTCAGCGCCGCGGATTCCATCTGTATTTCCTTTGCCTTGCGGTCGGTCACGTCTATCAGCGTCACGGCCACGTCTTCACCCACCGGCTCGGCTATCAACCGCACCCAGGCGCTTTCGGACTGTGACCTGAGCTTGAGCTCGACATCGATGCGCCTTCCGGCAGCAGCTGCTGAATCGAACTCGTACATTATTTTCTGCGTTTCATTGAGTTCCGTACCCGACGACAACGCGAAAAACAGTTCTGTCGCCGGTTTGCCGATGAGCTGGTCAACGCTTTGTTCGAGGTATGCGGCTGCCGCCTTGTTGGCGAAGATGCAGGTGAGCACCGATTCGCCTTCCGCCTGCTCTCGCCAGCGCAGGCGCAGGATGCCATTGGCAGAGTGATCTACCAGCGTGCGCAGCAGCATTTCACTGTTCAACACTTCCTTTTGCGCCTTTTCGACGTCGCTCACATCGCGGAACATCAGTACGCGGCCCTTTTTCATAGGCCCACTCGGGCTCGATATCGGCGATATCCGCAGATGCAGAAATCGTCCTGTCGCGGTAACGAGTTTTTGCGGTTCGCCGGTTTCCAGCGCCTTGCGAATTTCCGCGAGTCCACCCTTTACGAGGTCTCCGAGCGTCGACCGAAGCGCCTCTGCTTCACTGACCGCGAGCATCTCCTCGGCGCCATGGTTCAGTCCGATTATGCGGTTATCGCCGTCGAGCACGATCACCGGATCATGCATATTCTGGAACACCGTCTCGTAAGCGACGGGCGAAAAATTAACGAGTCTTTCATTTAAGATCACCCAGGCATAAAACGGCAGCGTCAGCGAAAATACGACCGGCACGACCGGCAGCGTAGCCGGGCCAAACCCCAGGTTGTGAGCGATGCTGCTCAGCAACGGAATTACGCAGGCTGCCGTCAACATTGTCAGCCCTTGGCGATGTACCGGCGTCACCGCAGAACTCTGACGCATCAGCGACAGGATGCACAGCAGGATGATGCCGTAGCTGTAAGGTGCATGGATCACCTTGAACCAGGTGCCAAATTCAGCAGGACGCGCCAGGTAATGGCCGGCCTCATTCACTGTGGGCAATCGCCACATCAGCTCGTGCAAATCATTGGTGGCCGCCAGCGAGACGGAAATTGCCGGAATAATGGCCAGCGCCAACAGGACCCTGGCACGCAGCGGACTACCGGTGTAAGCGCGGAAATACAGGTACGCGGCGAGGGGCGTAAAGGCGGTGCCAATATAGTGGCCCACCCTGCCGGTGCGAAAACCGAGCAGATCATCCGTAAAGATTTCTATCGCGCCGGTGCCGACCCAGATGGCGATGACCAGCATCAGCGGAATGATCAGCAGATTGCGATCGTCTCCCTTGTTTGCAGCAATACGAACGGCCAGCGACAGGTACAAAACCGCGCTGATCCCGACCCATGCTGCCAACCAGGTGTTCCAGTCCATAGGGAGTACCAATTGCTATTCAAATGCCACTTTTTCAGGAATGAATACTAGACGACTTGTCAATAAGGTAATGGGATGCGGTGCACAGAGCACGCGGGGAATATGTGAAATTGTGACCCAGGTCACGCAGCGCCCCGGTAAAACTGCCGTTTCGGGCGCTAGCTTGCTGAATTACAGGCCTTTCTGAAGAATTCCAGCGCATCGTCGGCGGACACGTCACGCAGCCGCATCAGGAAAGCAGCGGCGTTCGCCTCCCCCTGCAAGGCGGCGCCCAGGTAGGGGTCCTCGGGTCCTTTGCGCGAGGCCCGCCAATGCAGGATCGCAACGGTCATGCCCAGGCGCGTCTTCAGCAGATCAAACAAAACGTCCAGCTCGCGGGCCTGCAGCGGGCAGACTGAGTGGTAGCCACGTATAAAGTAACCCATGGGCTCGAGTGGACTGTCACCAAATTCACGGTGATAGGCCGCCGCGACGGCCACATCAAATATCAACGGCCCGTGAATCATGTCGCCGAAATCGATGATGCCGGCAACCTGGTCGGGATTATCGGCCGCTACCAGCGCGTTGGCAGGGTTCAGGTCGTTATGAATGACCTGCGAGCGCATGTCGGCCAGGCGCGGTTCGATATTCCGGGCAAAGTTATCGAGTACCTGGCCTACTTCGCGTTTCACGTCGCGGTCGCTGATGTGCTTCAGGAGCCCGCGCAACTCGCGGGCATGCGTCATATCCCACAGCAGGGCATGGGATGAACCCGGGTGCCGAAAGTCGCGCAGTGCAATGCCCAGGGCTGCAAGGTGAGCACCCAGGTTGAAACGGTACGCGTTGCTGATCGCCACCTGTTCGAACGGGACACCGGCAAGGAAGGAAACCAGCCTGACGAAATAGACCTTGCCATCATCCTTGATTTCAAATCCGCTTTGCCCGTCGAGCGTCTTGTAAACCCGGGGCACGCGAATCGACGGATCGCGCCGCTCGATGTGCTGCAAAGCCCTGACCTGAAAATCCGTGACTTCCCGTTGCTCATCGGGGTTGGCGATCTTCAGCACATACTCCCCGCCCTGCTCGTCCGTGACTTTGAAATTCTGATCGCGTTCGCTGAGCAGTGACTTGAGCGACGCGCTGATACCCCAGCGCTCCGCAAGCAGGCGCTGGACGAACGCGTCCGCAAAGTGGGGCAGTTCGCTAACGAGGACTGCAAAAGGATCCGTAATCTTTGTCAATGGCCTGCCTTCCCTATGCCTGTTTTCGGTGCCGGACACCCAGCCTCCGGCAATAACGGCAAACAGCCTATCAGGAAATCGTCCGTCAGCGCATTCTGCCGTGGCGAATCGCACGCCCTGCGCGGCTTTCGGGTTGTTGCCTTGATTCAACTGATACAGCAAACTGCGAGCACGACAAAAACGATGTTGCCGCGACAGTGTTCGTCGCGCGACAGTCGTCTTTCAAGCGAGGTCGAGCGTGCGAATCAAGACTCCTTACCTGTTGTTTCTCGGCGAGGGCGATCAGGCCAAGACATCGAGCGGCGTCGCGTACTGGCGCCCCGAGATATGCGCGGGTCAGCTGCGGTTACCCGGATGCAGTGTCGATCTCGGACTCGCGGATATCAGCATAGAGGAAGCCGCGAGCAAGGGTGTGAAGACACTGCTTATCGGTGTTGCACCACATGGCGGCAAAATGCCGGCGCACTGGGTCGAGGTTATTCGTCAGGCATTGCTCGCTGGGCTGGATATCGCTGCCGGGCTGCACACACGGATTGCCTCGATTCCCGAAGTCCGCCAACTCGCCGATTCGCTGGGACGACAGGTATTTGACGTACGCCACCCTGATCGGGAGTTCGCGGTCGGTACCGGCGAGCCCCGCAGTGGCAAGCGCCTGCTAACCGTCGGTACGGATTGCGAGGTCGGCAAGATGTTCACCGCCCTGGCGCTGCAACGGGAAATGCGGCAGCGGGGCATGCAGGCAGACTTCCGGGCAACCGGACAGACCGGAATATTTATCGCCGGGACCGGTGTTTCCGTCGATGCCGTAGTGTCCGATTTTGTCTCTGGCGCCGCCGAGTTTCTGTCACCGGCGGCCACCGACGAGCACTGGGACCTGGTCGAGGGCCAGGGCTGCCTGCTGCACCCGGCTTATGCCGCGGTAACTCTCGGTCTCGTGCACGGCAGCCAGCCGCAGGCAATGGTGCTGTGTCATGTGGCCGGCCGCGAGGCCCTGATCGGCTTCCCGCGTTATCGCATTCCGTCGTTTGCACGCTGCGTTGCGCTGTACGAGGAAGCAGCCTCACTGACCAGTCCCGGGGCGCGCTGCATCGGCATGAGTATCAATACTTCGCGGCTGGATGCCGATGCGGCAACGCGCTACCTTGCAGAAGCGGAGCAGGAAACCGGGTTACCCTGTGTCGATGCCGTGCGCACGGGCGTCGGGCGCCTGGTGGACATACTGCAGTAAGCCTGTGGGAGAAAGCGTCATCAAACTTGAAATCAAGCAGGAAGACTGGCCGATCAACGGCTCATTTATCATCGCCCGCGGTGCGGAAACCGTGGCGCGCGTCATTACCGTGCAGCTCGATGATGGTGAATTCCGTGGTCGCGGCGAGAGCGAACCGCAGGATCACTATGGGGAAAGCCTGGAATCCGTCATCGAGCAAATCGAATCCGTCAGGCAGGCGCTGGCCAGCGGGATGTCCCGTTTTCGCCTGCAAACCGCGCTGCCCCCGGGCGCTGCCCGCAATGCCGTTGACTGCGCCTTGTGGGACCTGGAGGCCAAACGGGCTGGCAGGCGCGCCTGGCAGCTGGCAGGCCTTGCCCAGGCACCGGCGGAAACCAGTGTTTACACGATCAGCCTGGACACACCGGCCAGGATGGCTGCCCAGGCCAGCGGCTATGCAGGCTGGCCGATTCTCAAACTCAAGCTGGGCGGTGGCAGCGACATCGATCGGGTACGCGCGGTCCATGAGGCGGTTCCCGGTGTGCGGCTTATCGTCGACGCCAACGAGTCCTGGACGCTGCAGGAATTGCGAGATTTTTCGCCACAACTCAAAGAGTTAGCTGTCGAGCTCATCGAACAGCCACTGCCGGCAGGCCAGGATTCCGCCCTTGCCGGGCTGGATCTGCCGTTACCGATCTGTGCGGACGAGTCCTGCCACACGGTCGAATCGCTGGCGTCAATCAGGGGCTTGTACGACTTCGTCAATATCAAGCTCGACAAGACCGGCGGCCTCACGGAAGCACTCCGCCTGGCCGCGGCGGCAGAGCAGATGGGTTTCAGAATAATGACCGGCTGCATGACGGGAACGTCACTGGCCATGGCGCCGGCAACCATAATTGCGGCGCTGTCCGAGTACGTGGACCTCGATGGTCCCCTGTTGCTGTTGAAGGATCGCGAACCGGGTATTCACTACGAAAAAGGACGAATGTTTCCAGTGAGCGAGGACGTGTGGGGCTGATGATTGCACATGACGGGCGGCCGCTAATGTGTTTACAATCAGGAACCGCTTTGGGTCAGGGAATCGCCCCGGCGCGGATAGATGCAGGAACTGGGGGTCTCGGTGCTGGCGAATAAATTGGCTAAAATGATAGTCACCGAGTCAATTTTGTCACGGCAACAGGTAGAAAGAAGGACGGTTATTAATGCCTCTTGATATTACATTTACGCTGAGCGACGAAGATCTCGAGCGATTTCAGTCGATCATCGACAAGGCTCGCACCAATCTCGATACCGAGGCAGGCGCGGCACAGATCCAGGCCGCAGCGCAGGCGCTGATAGATGAATCCAGGAATACCAACCTGCCGGAATTCATCGCCGACCGGCTGCAGAAACTGGAAGTAATCATCAGCATGGTCCAGGACGACGAGTGGCAACTCAATGATTTTGAACGCCGCCGAGTGCTGAGTGCCCTGGTCTATTTCTGCGACCCCGACGATATCATTCCGGATCATATTCCGGGCATTGGCTTTCTCGACGACGCCATCTATGTGCAGATGGTCGTCAAGGAGCTACAGGCCGAAATCGACTCTTACGAAGAGTTCTGCGCCTACCGCAGCAGGGAAGAGAAGCGCAGAAAAGAGCAGGGGCTCGACCCGTACGTCGATCGCGAAAGCTGGTTATCAGACAAGCGTGCCGCCCTGCATTCGCGAATGCGCAAACGCCGCAGTGCGGCGGCGTCATCCGGCGGCTGGAAAATGCGCCTCTGGTAGACCCGCCAGCCAGAACGACCTGAAAAAAGCCGGTGAAACTGCAGTTTCACCGGCTTTTTTCTGTCACCGCCCCGACACCCACCGATTTAATTCGAAACAATGCGTTAAAATTCCGTGGGTTATATCTCTGCATCACCTTTTCCACGAGTCTGGCGCCCGTTGCACATAATCACAAAAGTGTCGATCAGTTCCGCCTCGTATCGAACATAATCCGGCAATATGGCTTGCTATGAACAACCTGAAAGACATCCTGACAGCGGACGGCTCGGCGCCGCACATAATTCTTCGCAGCACGCCCTACGCAGCGGCGGATACGCGCGCGTTCCTGGAGGATGTCCTGGCACTGGCCAATGCCGCGGTCGAGGGACCACGTTACATCGTTATTGGTGCCGCGAATGACGAGCAAGGTGTTCGCACCTACTGCTCGATCGACGAGGATGAGCTCGAGACCCAGTTCGGTTATGCCGCCCTGGTCAGCGAGTACATCGAGCCGTCATTGCGCCTGCGCCATATGCGCGCGCGTCTCAAGGACAAGCTTCTCGGTGTTTTCGAGATTGCCGAGAGCAGCGATAAGCCCTACCTGATGCGCACGGATTTTTCGGAGACGCTGCGTCGCGGTGATGGCTGGATGCGAGTCAACGGAAACAATGTGAAACTGGGGCGCAAACAACTGCAGGAGTTTTTTGAGCAACGGCTGCAGGAATCGATTCCCACGGAAAGCCTCGAAATCGGTTTCGCCGGAGAGTTCCTGCGCAAGGAATGCGAAATCACAACCACGGACCTCACGAAACTGCCCTCGCTGGTCGCTAACACGAAACTGCGGCAGCTACTCAAGATTCAGGATGCCTCGAAAAACTCCGGATCAACGACGATTCTTGCGCGTTTGACGCATACGCGGCTGTTCGGCAGCGATAATCCTTACGAGGATCGCAACGCCGAAGATTTGCGCCGGGAAATCGCAGAGGCGGAAACCAGGTACAAGGATGCGGACGACTATTTCCTGTTCGAGGAACACTACAGCGACCTGCAGCTGGTCGTTGTCAATCATGGTGCCAACACTATCCAGGAAGCCACGATCGGGCTGATAATTCCCAATCACAGCGGCTGCCGGATCGCGGATCAGCTGCCGATGCGACTGAACGGCAGCGGACTGCAGGAACGCCCGGCTGCCGAGCAGGCGGAGTATCCTGCCGTCAGGCGCAAAGCGGACGCCATTCACGTCAGTTACGCTGTCGGCGACCTGCCGCCCGATACGCCGCTCAAGGTCTTTCGCATTCCGTTGCGCCTGTGTGCCGACAATGTGCTGAAAGGTCGACGCATGGGCATTCACTATTCACTGTTCGGACGCAATCTCAGGGCGCCTGTCAAGGGCAAGCTGCGGCTGCAGTTCAAGGCACCCCTGCTCTGAAGTAGCTTCAGTCCGCCCACTTGGACTCGATTTCCGGGCAATAAGCCAGCATTTTCTGCAGCAATTCATCGGCGTGCGTCGAGGTAACAACCATGCGTCGATGTGCGCCGCGCACGAATCCTTCCTGATGAGCGCGATCAAAGAAAGCGAGCAGGCTGTCATAATAGTTACCGACGTTGAGAATTCCGCAGGGCTTGGCATGGAAACCGAGCTGCGCCCAGGTCATCACTTCCACGAGCTCTTCGATCGTGCCGAAGCCGCCCGGCAGGGCGATGAATCCGTCTGACAGGTCAGCCATCAGTGCTTTGCGCGCGTGCATGGAATCAACGACGTGCAAA
>DATCZF010000284.1:0-3083 GCA_036526055.1 Woeseiaceae bacterium | reverse complement strand
GAATGAAGGCGGCGGGCTGGCGCTTTGGGTGCAGGACGTGATCGATGGCCGCCGCTTCAAGGTCGAAACCAACAGCCGCCAGTACCTCGTCCCTGTCGGTACACTGAACATCATCTCCGCAGACATGAATGGCAAGCCGGTACCCGCCCGCATTTCAGTAATTGGCGCGGACGGCCGCAGTTATGCGCCGGACGCCTCCTGGATGCATGCAGACGATGGTTTCGACAGGTCTGAGGCGGAGTTCGAAACGCGTTATTTTCATAGCAATGGCACTGCCACCCTCGTGGTGCCTGCAGGTGAAACGCAAATAACGGTCTGGCGTGGTCTGGAGAACCGGATTGCGCGAATGACAGTCGACGTTGATGCCGGCAGCGAAGCAAAAGCGCTGGTCAGCGTCGAGTCGCTGGATTTGCCGCCAGGCTGGAGTGAGCGATGGGTTTCCGGCGATGTCCACGTCCATATGAACTACGGCGGAACCTACCGGAATGCACCAGCCCACCTGGTCGAACAGATGCAAGCCGAAGACCTGGACGTTGTGTACAACCTGATCGTCAACAAGGAGCAAAGGGTTCCCGACATCAGCTATTTCTCAACCGAACCCGACCCTTTGTCGAATGATGAAGTGCTGCTCTCCCACAGCCAGGAATACCATACCAGTTTCTGGGGACACCTCGGCCTGCTCGGCCTCAAAAGTCATTTCCTGCTGTCCGATTATTCGGCCTATCCGAATACGGCAGCGGCGAGCATCTATCCGGATAACGTGACGGTTGCGGACCTGGCGCATCGGCAGGGAGCGCTCGTCGGTTATGTGCATCCTTTCGATACGGCGCCGGACCCGGCTGCCGCAGCACGATTGACCAACGCCTTACCGGTAGATGCCGCGCTTGGCAAAATCGATTACTACGAGGTCGTGGGATTCAGCAATCATCGAGTGACCGCCGACGTTTGGTACCGCCTGCTCAACCTCGGTTTCGATATCAGCGCGGCCGCGGGCACTGATGCGATGGCGAATTATGCGTCGCTGCGCGGACCCATCGGTATGAACCGTGTTTATGTTGCGACCGCCGCCGGAAACCCGGCGCCAGCCGCGCGGCGCGATCGCTGGCAGGCGGCGCTGGCAGCTGGCAACACGCTCGCTACCAACGGTCCGTTGCTGGGATTTCGCCTTGGCAACAAAGAGCCCGGCGAGCACGTCAAGCTGGCCGCTGGAAAACATGAATTGAGCTACGAGGGCTTCATGCGGTCGATTGTGCCGATGGATCACCTGGAGATTGTCGTTAACGGAGAAGTTGTCGACGCTATAGACCTGAAAGATTCAACGCGAGCCGACTTCAGCGGTACGCTCAGGCTTGACGAAAGCTCATGGGTGCTCGTGCGCGCATGGAACGATGAATCCCATCCGGATGTCTTCGACCTGTTCCCTTACGGCACGACCAACCCCGTATTCGTTGATATCGAGGGCAGCGATCGCTGGTCGAAAGACGATGCGCAATACTTCATTGACTGGATCGATCGACTGCGGGAAACAGTAGCCGCCCATCCCGATTACAACACGGACGAGGAAAGGGAGACGGTGTTGCGAACAATCGACCGCGCCCGCTCTATCTACGCAGAAACGCGGTAATGGCTAATCAGTGTTCGGCGCATTTGTCCTGACCCGGACAAAGGCGCCGGAGGCAAGCGTCGGCAATATCGCTCGAATGTCAGACCCGTCCACGGCGTTCAGCCGCTTTGCCAGGGAGTCGGCAGTATCCAGTTCGCCGCGCGTAATCCATTGATGAATGTAGCGATTACTGATCTCGGCGTTACTCTGTGCCGCGCTGGCGTGGCGTCCCAGGAAGTGCTGCCTGGCCTCGGCAAGTTCCGCGGCCGTCGGCGGTTCGTCGACGAGCCGCTTCAGTTCTGCTCGAAAGATATTCTCTACACGTTGCATTAAGTCAGGGTCAACGCCGGCGGCGAGTGTCACCCAGGCACGGCTGGCGTCGGTGGCATACTCCCCGTCAATCCAGTACAGCAGCCCTGTCTCGCTGATTGCCTTTTTGCCCAGGCGACCTTCGTAAGAATGGCTGAGGACATAAAGCGCCATCCGCCACGCATCGAATGCCGGGTCGGAAGGCGGCGGCGCCGGTACGACGTAAGCCAGTTGCGACTGCGCGCGGGGCAGGGGTGTGGATATCGTCAGGTCATTGCCTCGAAATGCAAGCGGTGGCTCCTGCGGGCGGCCAACGGGTTTGACGTTGCCAAAGGCCTGTTCGATTCTCGGCAACACCGTGTCTGGATCGACGTTGCCGACAACAACGATAGCACTCGGTGTTACACGAGTGCCGGGCCAGCTTTCCGCGTAGCCGGTGACCTGCACGATCCCCTGTTGCAGGCGCTGCCAGGGATCAAGCGCCGGAAACTGGGTTTCAGCATCCACCAGACCGGCATGGTCGAACGAATTGCGTGCCCGCTGAATGGCGTCATCGAGTTCGTGCGGCAATACGCTGAATGCCTGTACCGTGTGGCTACGGAGCGCACTGTAATCGAGATCGCCATCATCGAGCGCAATGTGCGAACTCGGGTAGACGACCGAGAGTCGCGCCGTGTTTGTCAGCCCAACGGGATCGACAATCACGGGGATTCCCGACGTCAACACGTGGACGCGTGAATCGCTGCTCGTCACCCTGTGAGCGGACTGGGGATCGGCGAATCGAACATCGCCGCTTTCCATGACGGGCACGTCCTGTTGCAACCACTCGCGAGCTATAACGGAGGGGCTGGCCCAGCCAATCGATCGCTGTTCGGGTCGCAGGTATTTTTTCGCAGCCCGCCAGACGTCGTCCGCGCTGACGGACCGGATGCGGCTTTCCATCGTCAACAGCACATCCAGCGCGTCCAGGGAGGCGAAATAGCCCAGTTGATGCGCCGCATCCTCGCTGGTTTCAATATCGAACACGAGTTCGCGAAGCAGCCGCTGTTTCGCAATCGCGAGGGACAGCGCATTTACCGGCTCGGCTCTGAGCGACTCAACAACGCCCTCGATCGAGGACTCGACCTCGTCCTGAGCGGCATCCGCTGCTACGGCACCGGCAATCGTAAAC
>DATCZF010000283.1:0-2673 GCA_036526055.1 Woeseiaceae bacterium | reverse complement strand
GTAAAGGGTAATGAACATTATTGTTTGGTTAATTATTGGCGGACTGATCGGCTGGGTTGCGAGTGTGGTTATGGGCACGGATGGCCGGCAAGGAATACTCCTCAACGTGTTCGTAGGCATCATCGGTGCCGCGCTCGGCGGCTGGCTGTTTGGCGGCGTATTCAGCACAACAACGATCAACCAGGGAAACATGAGCCTTAGCGGACTGATGGTCTCGCTGGTAGGCGCAGTCATATTGATCGCGGCGTTGAAATTATTCCGCGGCGCTTCTTCAGGATGATTTAACGGATCGGCGGCTCGATGGCGAGTGCGTCGAAAATAACTCAATAAAGGACACACAAAATGAAATGGTTAATGTTGATACCGGTAGCGTTTTTCCTCGTTGCCTGCGACAAACCGGGTCCGCTGGAACAAGCTGGCGAAGAAATTGATGAGGCAGTCGAGGACGTTAAGGCAGGCGGTGAAACGACCGGCAACAAGATTGATGACGCAATCGACGAAGCCCGAGAGGACGTCGCGGATGCAGCCGAGAAATCCGATCAGAGCTGACCGCTGAATTTGCCTTCGATAGCGGTCGGGTGGCCTGCGGTAGACGCAGCGCCATCCGATTCAGTGCCAGGCGATCAAGACAGGAGAAACCTGATGGATAGAACAAGAGTCGCGGCCATAGCATTCATGGCAGCCGGCGTGCTGGCGCTTGCCTACGGTGGATTCACCTATACCGAGGGTACGCACGAGGCCAATATCGGCTCGATGCATATGTCCATTGACGATAGACGGCACGTCAATATTCCTTCCTGGGCCGGGGTTGGCATGCTGCTGGTCGGCGGAATGGTTTTTGCTGCCGGCCTGAAGCGGGGTTAATCCCGGCCGCCCACAGAGTTTCTGGCGAAACCACAGGAGCGAACCATGAACAAAGATCAGATCAAAGGCCGTATCAAGGAAACGAAAGGCGCAGTCAAGGAAGTGACCGGCAAGCTCATAGGGAAAAAGAGCCTGGAACAGAAAGGCAAGCTGCAAAAAACAGCTGGCAAGGCGCAGGCCGGTTACGGCGATATCAAGAATGATATCAAGAGCGACAAATAGTCCGGGCTACATGGACGGGAACACAATGACTGCAGCAAATCGTGCGATCGCGATTGACCAAAGCTCAAAAGCCGGATCGGCAATCCATACGGTCCCGCCGCTGCCGTACGACTACGCGGCGCTCGAGCCGGTAATCGATGCGCAGACGATGATGCTGCATCACGACCACCATCATGCTTCCTATGTGGCAACGCTGAACTCGGCGCTCGCAGACATTCCGGAGCTGCGGGGGCGCAGCGCGTTATGGCTGGTTCTCAATCCAGGCAAGGTGCCGCGCAAACTTCGCGCGGTCATTCGACACAATGCGGGTGGACACGTGAATCACAGTCTGTTCTGGAGGGCTATGTCCCCGGCAGGACACGGTGCTCGCGCACCCGCTGGCGCACTCGCCGCAGCAATCAACCGGAATTTCGGCAGCTTCGAGCAGTTCAAGCAACGGTTTGTCGATGCGGGTGAAACGCTGTTCGGATCCGGCTGGGTCTGGCTGGCAAAGTCGCAGCTGGATGCCGGCAAGCTGGAGATCTGTACCACCAGCGGCCATGGCAACCCGATCCTGAACAGGCGCTCCCCCATTCTGCTGAATGACGTCTGGGAACACGCCTACTATCTGAAGTACCAGAATCGTCGCGGCGAGTACCTGCGCGCGTGGTGGTCAATCGTCAACTGGGAAAATGCCGCGCGCCTGTTCGATCGATCATCGGACCAGGTCGCAGTGCACGATTGGGAAGACGAGGGCGGGACGATTCAGGTGTCGTCGAGGTGAGCCGAACACATTTGATCAAGTCCGTTGCGTGGCGCAATGTCGAAACTTATCCGAGAACTCTCTCGTACATATCCTTCGACACCTGGTAGCACCCACAGGACACCTTCTCCAGTCCGGCACGGTTCAGAATCGTGATGTGCCCGCGACTGTAGCTCAGTAATTTTCGCTTCTGCAGCAGACCCGCGGCATTGGTTATGCCCACGCGACGAACACCGAGCATTTGGGCGAGGAACTTGTGGGTGAGGTGAAAGCTGCCGAAGTCCGCCCGGTCATGCGTCATGAGCAACCAGTGGGCGAGCCGCAGGTCGAGTGAGTGGAAGTTGATGCACGCGGCCGTCAGGGCGAGCTGATTTTGTAGCACGTAAATGTACCGATTCAGCTGCTTTCGCAACGCGGGAATATGTTCCAGTTCGCGACGAAATGATGTGCCGTTCAGGCGCAGGGCGGTGCCGGATCCCTGCACCCGTGCCTGCAACATCGAGGAATTCACGCCGAGTAGCAGCGATGTGCCCAGCATGCCCTCATTGCCGACCATCGACAGTTCGAGGTTTTCCCGGCCGTCGACAGGCACCAGCTGCGAAATGAAACTATCGAGCGGAAAATAGACGTGGCGGATGCGCTTATTCGGCTCCCAGAGTACGTCACCAATCGTCAGTTCGACCTCACCACAAGCTGCAATCACATGATCGCGGTCTTTCCGGCGAAGGGCGGCCAGCAGCCGATTGTTTTGCATGAGACCGATTATCCGTGCTCCGGACAGCCTGTCTGTACTGCAGCGAACATATCGCGCATGCAGGAGTCACCATCGATGCTTCAATCTCGGG
>DATCZF010000282.1:0-5718 GCA_036526055.1 Woeseiaceae bacterium | reverse complement strand
CGTGGCAGCAATTCGTCGAGCAGCTCCCGGCTGATGTGGCCGATGCGCTCCCTGAATTCCGCCACGCGTTTTGGCTGCAGCGCCTGTCCCAGCAGCCGGCGAATGCGCGCGTGATCCGGGCCTTCGCTTTCGAGCAGGTTGACACGGACATAGCGATTGTATGCCGGCAGGTCGGCCCAGTCGGAAGACTTGCGCTTTTCGGCAAGGGCGGCTTCATCCAGCAAATGATCCATGGTTCGTCCGAGCCGCTGGTCGGTCAGCAGGCGAACGATGTCGCGGTAGCGGGTAAAAAATGTCATGCCGAACTCGGCGGATGCAAATACCGGGTGTTCGGCCCGCAGCTGTGCGTAAACGGGGTAGGGGTTGGCCGCGAACGCCTGGTCGTAGGGCTGAAAAATGGCGTCGCTGGTCAAGGGCACGGTTCCGAATCAGTCGTCGAGGACGCCTTTCTCCAGCCGGCCGCCAACCTGCTGTATGACGGCGGCTGCGCAACGGGATCCGAGCGCCGCGCACTCCTGCAGGGTTTTGCCCTGGGCCCATCCATACAGGAATGCCGCTGTGTAAGCATCGCCCGCCCCGGTCGTATCGACCACCTTGTCGACCTTGTCGGCGCGTTGCACGACGGTCTCCTGGCCGTTGACGACAACGGACCCTTTTTCCGAGCGCGTCAGCACGAACAGCCCTTCGAACTCGCGGATTTTTTCGACGGCCTCGTCGAAGTCGGCGCTGTCGGTCAAAGCGACAATCTCCGCCTCGTTCGCAAAGACCATGCGCACACGCTTGCGAATGGCGTCCAGGAAAGCCTGCTGGTGTCTTTCGACACAGAAAGAGTCCGACAGCGACAACGCCACGACCGTGCCGTTGGCACTGGCCAGTCGCATTGCTTCCGCGGCGGCAGCCTGGCCGTGCGGCGTGTCGAAAATATAACCTTCCAGCAACATGAGTTTCGGTGCGCCAACGGCGTTCGCCGTGATGTCGCCGATGTCGAGCGATAAACAGGCGCCCAGGTAAGTTTGCAGCGTCCGCTGTCCGTCGGGGCTGATCAGCACATGGCAGCGGGCGGTCGACGCGCCGTCACTGGCGGGTTGCAGGCGTATGTCGATGCCCAGCGACTGCATGTCATGCATGAAAATATTGCCGAGCTGGTCGTTCTTGACCTTGCCGATATACGCGGCGTGTCCGCCAAGGTTGGCGAAGCCCGCGACCGTATTGGCAACGGAACCGCCGGACATTTCCACCGCGGGCCCCATCATGGCGTAGATTTCGTGGGCGCGCTGCTCATCGATCAGCGTCATCGACCCGCGAGGTGCGCCGATCTTTTGCAGAAAACTGTCTTCGATGTGAGCGAGCACGTCCACAATGGCGTTGCTGATGCCGAGTACCTGCGTGTTGTCTGTCATCTGTTGTCCGTGGGTTGTTCGCACCCGAAGCGCACCTCACATGGCGTGCCGCGGCTCCGTGCGCTGCGAGAAAAATATAAAGTACCGGCGCGCGCACTGCCCGCAATTGCTATGCGCTTCGCCGGTTGGGCCAGGCGGGATTGTAGCAACAGCGGGCACGCAGTGCTGCAAAGACGGCTCAACCTTCCTGAAGCTAAGCTTCGGCAATTCGCGAGCGGTGGCGCTTGATGCCCTCGGTGACGAGGAATACCGGCAGGGACAGGATCATCACCAGCAGCCAGTCGCGCAAGGTCAGCGCGGTGGTATGCAGAACGCCCTGTAAAAACGGCGTGTAGATCGCCGCAAACTGCAGGGAAATTGTGCCGGCCCAGGCAAAAAGGACCCATGGATTCGAAACATAGCCGATAGCCGCGAGCGGCGAGTGCAATGAACGAAAATTGAAGACGTTCATTTTCTCGCACAGGATGATCGTCGTAAAAGCCACGGTCTGCGCACGCATGATGGTGTCCGGGTCGTCCTGGCCCAGCAAATGATTGAAGGCGAAGAGCGTTGCGAGGCCGATGTAGGCACCTGTCGCGAGCACCCGCCAGAGCGCATGGCGATCCAGTATGGCGGCGGTCGGCGAGCGCGGCGGCCGCTCCATCAGTTTCTTTTCGGCGGGCTCGACGCCGAGGGCGATCGCGGTCATGCCGTCGGTTACGAGGTTCATCCACAGAATCTGCACCGGCAGCAGGATGAGCGGCCCGCCCATCAGTACGTTGGCGAAGATGGCGATTACTTCGCCGCTGTTGGAGGAGAGCAGGTATTGCACGAATTTCTGAATGTTGTCGTATTGACGTCGTCCTTCCCGCACCGCGCGAACGATTGATGCGAAATTGTCGTCCGTCAGCACCATGTCGGCAGCGGCGCGTGCGACGTCGGTGCCGTGTATGCCCATCGCGATGCCGATGTCCGCGCGCTTGAGCGCGGGCGCATCGTTGACGCCGTCGCCCGTCATGCCGACAACGTTGCCGAGTTCCTGCAGGGCAGTGACGATGCGCAGTTTGTCCTCCGGCGTAGTGCGCGCGAATAACACGTCCTGGTGCAACGCAGCCACGAGCTCGGCGTCGCTCATCGCCTGCAGTTCCGTGCCCAGTACCGCGCGATCGGCTGGCAGGCCGATCATTCGAGCAATTGCCAGCGCGGTCGCCGGCGCGTCGCCGGTCACCATGATCGAGCGGATGCCGGCACGCCGGGCCATCTGAATTGCCTTCGATACCTGGTTGCGCGGCGGGTCGACGATGCCGACGAGGCCGAGCAGCGTGAGTTGCTGCTCGACGTTGTCAGCGTCCAGCGTGGTCGCCGCGTCGAGCGGGCGAACGGCGACGGCGAGCACGCGCAGCCCCTGGCTTGCCAGGTCGTGATAGGCATCCAGCACGGATCGTCGCAAGTCATCGTCCAGCGGCACGCACGCATCGCCCCTCAGCAGGGTCCGGCTGCGTTCGAGGATGACCTCCGGTGCGCCCTTGACGTGTGCCGTCTCTGCCTCGCCCGGTTCGATGACCGTCATGCGCTTGCGGTTGGCGTTGAAAGAAAACTCCACCGTGGTCGCCGGCATTGCCGAGCGCAACAGGCCGGCTTTGGCGGCTGCAACCACGAGCGCGAGTTCCGTCGGGTCTCCCGACCAGGACCAGCCATCGTCCTTCTGTTGCAGGCTCGCGTTGTTGCACAGCAGGGCGCTGCGCAACAGGCGCAGCAAGGCAGGCTGGCGCCGGGCGTCGATGACCGTACCGTCCAGCGAGAATTCACCGCGCGGCTCGTAGCCTGCGCCGCTGATCCTGAGGGTCTGGCCAGGCAGCCAAATGACCTGCGCAGTCATCTCGTTGCGCGTCAGTGTGCCGGTCTTGTCCGTGCAAATGACGCTCGCGGACCCGAGCGTTTCGGCAGCCTGCAGGCGCCGAAGCAGCGCGCGGTGGCGCACCATCGCGCGCACCCCGAAGGCCAGGGTCAGCGTCACGACCACCGGCAGGCCCTCAGGCACGATCGCCACGGCCAGCGATACGCCGACCATGAACATCTCGAACGCGGGGCGGCCCGACACCCAGCCGAGCATGCCGATCAGGATCGAAATCGTGATTGCCGCGGCGCCGATTTGCCGGCCTAGCGCCGCCAGCTTGTGTTGCAGCGGCGTTCTCTCGCGTCCGACCGAGCTGGTCAGCGCGGCGATTCGGCCAAACTCCGTATTCATGCCGGTCGCTATGACTATGCCGCGGGCCCGGCCGTTGCTGACGGCGGTCCCCATCCAGGCGATGCAGCCGCGTTCCGCCAGTGGCGCGTCAGCGGCAACGGGGTGAGGGTGTTTCTCAACCGGGGCGGACTCGCCGGTAAGCGCCGATTCGTCGATCTTCAGGCTTACGGTATGCAGTAAACGCAGGTCCGCCGGAACGTGGTCGCCGACATCAAGCACGACAACGTCGCCGGGAACCAGCTCCTCGGTATTGATGTCCCGTTCGATACCGCCGCGCACGACGCGGCAAAGCGGCTGCAGCATTTGGCGAAGCGCCCCTATCGCGCGCTCCGCCTTCCATTCCTGGATAAAACCGACGATGCCGTTCAGCACGACGATAGCCAGTATCGTGACCGCATCGGCAGGCTCGCCGATTGCCGCGGAGATGAGGGCCGCGATCAGCAGGATGACGATCAGGGCGTCGGCAAACTGGCGCGCGAGTACGGCCGGCCAGCGCGTCCTGTCGGCGGCCTGTAACGCGTTGGGTCCGTGTCGGGTCAGCCGCTCCCTGGCCATGGACTCGGCAAGCCCGCATTCTGCGGATGACGCCAGCTTCAGAACGATACTGTCCGCTGTCGAGGCGTGCCAGGACGCCTGCCGGTCATCGTTGTAACCCTGTCGAACTTGCAGCTGCATAGCAGACCGATGAAAGTCCCTTTCATCCAGGCAACGGCTGGCAACGACAGCAGCTTGTCAGGCAGCCGGCCTCCCGGTGTCAGCCGGGGGCCGGCCTTGTTTCACTCAGAATTGCTGGCTGCCAGGACATCTGCCGCCTTCGGGCCGCCTTTCGACTGGTCACGCATTTTGCGGGAGTGATCCTGCAAAAGCCGTCGCGCGCTGTCGAAGGCATCCCGCACGGCGACGTAAGGGTCTTCGTGCGCGGGATTCTCCGAGTGATCCCTGTTAATTGCCAGTTCCCGCCCGGGAACCGTCATCGCGATTCGCACGTGATAAATAATGCCCTTGTTGTGGTGCTTGTGCGGAGCTTCGACGGTTACGTGACAGCTTATGATCCGGTCAAAGAACTGTTCCAGTTTTGCTGCGCGAGCACGGATGTCCTCCTCCAGTGCCGCAGATTGATCCATATTGCGAAAATGTACCTGAAGCTGTGTTTGCATGGGTTTTACTCTCCTTCACTTCAAATGCTAGTTCGCGGTCGAGGACAGGCAATGCGGGTTTATCACTATAGTCAGCATAGCCCGGGAAGAACATGATGCTGGGAGAACCGAAGGCAGGCTCACGGGCACATGCCCTGCGGGCATTACGAATTGCAAAACGCCTGCTCCCCAACCAATAATCAATAGTGATCGTGCATTCCGGTTGCCGCATGGCGGAACCGTGATAAGCCACGACGGCGCATGGAGGGCCTATGCATGCAATCAGCACGCCGGTAGCGCCCCTGCAGTCCAGCCTGATTCAAGCGCTGATGAATCGGGAGGCATATCCGCACCCCGTCGAGAAGGTCGAGTTGCTGGAGACGCATATTTCCTGGGTCCTGCTGGCCGGCGACTACGCCTACAAAATCAAAAAGCCGGTGGCGCTGGGATTTCTCGATTTCTCCAATCTCGACGACCGTCGGCATTTCTGCGAAGAGGAAGTTCGACTGAATCGTAAATGGGCGCCCGAGATTTACCTCGGCGTCGTCACGGTAACCAACGACACCGCGCTGCGCATCGAGGGCGGTGGTACCGTCATTGAGTATGCAGTGCAGATGCGGCGCTTTCCGCAGGAAAGCCGGCTCGACCAGCAGCTGCAGGCCGGGAAGCTGGACGAGAAGGATATGGTCGAGCTGGCCGAAATGGTCGCCGCCGCGCAGCAATCGGCAGCGCGGCTTGACGAGAGTGAGCTGCAACATTACCTGGCGTTCACACGCGATGCCATGCTGGAAAATTTCGACTTTATCCTTGGCAGGTTTGACGAGTCGGTCATCAAGCGATTACGCAGCTGGACCCGGTCGGAATTGCAGCGGCTGCAGCCGCTGCTTGTTGCACGTTTCAGGGAAGGGCGCGTGCGCGAATGCCACGGTGATTTGCACCTCGCCAACCTGGTGCG
>DATCZF010000281.1:0-3164 GCA_036526055.1 Woeseiaceae bacterium | reverse complement strand
CAAAAATCTTTAATCGGTCACTTTTTCTGTGCATGTATTAGGTAATATTGGCGGTATGAGAAAGCTTTTTTTCGCAGGCCTCGTCTTCTCGGTAATGTCCTTGCCGGCGTTATCCGTGCAGGCGCAGACCTTGTACAAGTGGGTCGACGAAAACGGTGTCGTGCACTATGGCGACAGCGTACCGCCGGAATTTGCCGACACTGAAAAGGAAATCGTCAACAAGGAAGGCGTTACCGTCGACCGCATGCGCGGCAAGATGACCGAGGAAGAACTTGCAGAGCAAAAACGCCTCGAAGAATTACGCATCCAGAAAGAGCTGCAGGCACGATCGGACCAGGCGTTACTCGCAACCTACCTTTCCGTGGAAGAGATCGAATTGCATCGCGATCGCCGCATTGAATTGTTCCAGGCGCAGTCCCGCGTCACGGAGCTCTATCTGCGTAACCTGCACCGCCGCCTGGATTCCTTGCAGACAGAGACGCAGCGTTACCGCCCCTATAACGACGACCCGAATGCACCGCTGATCGATCGAGAATTGATGGATGAAGTCAATACCACCAAGGAGATGATTGAGCGGCATGAAGGCAACCTGCTCAGGTACCGCAACGACGAACAGCGCATTCATGCGCGCTTTGCGAACGACATCGAGCGCTTCAGACAGCTGCGCGGAATCGACTAATCCGTGCCCGTGTGGCCGAAGCCTCCTTCGCCACGCTCGCTGTCGCTGAACTCCTCGACCACTTTGAGAGCAACCTGCTCGACAGGCACAAAAACCATCTGGGCGATGCGTTCTCCCGGCTGAATGTCATAGGTCTTGCTGCCACGATTCCAGCATGAAATGAAAACCTGCCCCTGGTAGTCGGAATCGATCAGTCCGGTCAGGTTGCCGAGAACCAGTCCGTGCTTGTGCCCGAGGCCGGAGCGGGGCAGCAGCACAGCGGCAAGGCCCGGGTCTTCGATATGAATCGCGAGGCCGGTCGGCACCAGGTGGGTCTCACCGGGAGCCACGCTCAATACTTCATCGATGCAGGCCCGCATATCCAGGCCCGCTGAGCCGCTCGTCGTGTACGTCGGTAACGGGATCGAGTCGCCAATCCGCGAATCGAGGATTTTCAGTTCAATGTTTCTCAACGCCCTTCCTTATTTGTCTGCTCATCATTCTCAGTCCGTCGCCACGATCCTCGCGGGGCAGACAGACTGTTTTCCGGTCTCGAAAGTGGCAACGAATCGCAGCTTATCCCGGCAGCCCGCCGAATTGCCAGTCTCGGGCAAACCAAACTGCAAGGAATCCTTCAATTCAGCGTTTGCTGGGGGCCAACCGCTCCTTCACCCTGCGGGTTCGGGTTGCGCAGGCCAGGAGGATACCGTTGAAGCGACCGATGGCGGTAAAAGACTGTGCCAGGCTGGTGGAGATCGCCAGCCTGCTGCGCCCTTTCCTGCGCGGCCAGGACCTGCCCCTCAGGCTCGTGCGACGCTTCGGAGGATTGCGAATACTGCTGCGGGCACCAGCCGACAAAATCCTCTCGGAACCGGGAGCGGGCCCGGCAACGGTGCGCGCATTACGTTCGCTCGACCGCCTCGCTCAGCATTTTTTCGACGAGTCGCTGCCGGTCGGCACCAGTATTCAGGGGCCCGGCGATACCGAAGAATTCCTGATTGCCAGGCTTCGCGATCTGCCCCATGAACTCTTTTGCTGCATCTACCTCGATAACCGCCACCGGGTCATCGAGTTCGAGGAACTCTTTCGCGGTACGATCGACGGCACCACTGTGCACCCCCGCGAGGTGGTCAAGCGGGCCCTGGCCGTCAATGCCGCCGCCGTAATCCTTGCGCACAACCACCCATCGGGGGTCGCCGAGCCCAGCCAGGCCGACGAACGCATCACGCGACGCCTCAAAACAGCCCTGGAACTGGTCGAAATCCGCCTGCTGGACCACCTGGTCATCGGCGATGGCACGGCCACATCGCTTGCCCGCCGTGGAATGGTCTAAGCTTCTGGGGTGCGCGGCTTGATTAGCAACGCCAAGGCTGGTATAAAGTTCCGCTCTTTGCCCGCCGGCCGCGGGCAGTTTTGTATGAAAACAGAGACTTAAGGTTATGTCCAAGGTTTGCCAGGTCACAGGGAAGCGCCCGCAGAGCGGAAACAACGTTTCTCATGCCCACAACAAGACTCGTCGGCGCTTTTTGCCGAACCTGCACGTGAAACGTTTTTGGCTGGATTCCGAAAAGCGCTTCGTGCGGCTGCGCGTTTCCCACAAGGGTCTGCGCATTATCGACAAGCACGGCATTGAAAAGGTTGTCGCCGACCTTCGTGCCGATGGCCAGCGCGTTTAGGCATTCGGAGGGTTAACTCATGCGTGACAAGATCAGACTCGTCTCCAGCGCCGGCACAGGCCATTTCTACACCACGACGAAGAACAAGCGTCTCCATCCGGAAAAGATGGAAACGAAGAAGTACGATCCGAAGGCTCGTAAGCACGTCGTGTACAAGGAAGCCAAGATCAAGTAACCGGCATCGCTGCCCGTTAGCCAAAACCCGCCCCCGAGGCGGGTTTTTTGTGCCCGCCACGCGCGCGACGCTTTGCGCTGCGGCAGCCCCGTTATACAGTTGGCACAGTCCCACTCTCATCCTCTGACGCCTATGCCTGAACTGCCGGAAGTCGAAACAAGCCGACGTGGAATCTTCCCGTATGTGGTCGGCAACGAAGTCAGCAAGGTCACGATTCGTCAACGGCAGCTGCGCTGGCCGATATCGGCGGCGATCAGTCGTGAGCTGCCGGGCCAGACGATCGACACTCTCGAGCGGCGCGCGAAATACCTGCTCTTTAAAACGGCGACCGGCACGATGCTGCTGCACCTCGGCATGTCGGGACGCCTTTGCATCGTCAAGCACGGCACGCCAGCGACGACGCATGACCATGTCGACATCGAATTTGCCAATGGGCTACTGCTTCGCTTCAACGACGCGCGGCGTTTCGGCAGCCTGTTATGGGCGCGCGACCCGACGAAGCATCGGCTGCTGTGCAATCTCGGCCCGGAGCCGCTAAGCGGCGATTTTGACGGTGCCTACCTGTGGCAACGCGCACGCGGCCGCAAGGTCGCCATCAAGCAATTCATCATGAATGCCAACATCGTGGTTGGCGTCGGCAACATCTATGCCAGCG
>DATCZF010000280.1:0-9175 GCA_036526055.1 Woeseiaceae bacterium | reverse complement strand
CGGCGCATTCTCGGCATGACAATTCACGAGGGCGTTATGCGCGTGCCCGCGGCGCAGTGGGCGCGGGGTGTCGTGAGCGATCGCGATGTCGGTGTGGTGGCGGGAACGACGCCGCTCGGCCTCGGACGCATCGTGACGCGATTTGCCGGTCCGAATGACGGCACGGTGGCGTTGTCCGAAACACAGATTCCCGGCGCGGCGGACCATATTGCCGTGCCGGTCAACCATACGGCCCTCGTGACTTCGATGCTGGTGGCGAAACAGGTCGACGCGTTTTTGCGGCAGGGGCAGTTTCGGCGCTAGTCGGCGTCTTCGGAAGCCGCCAGCTTCAACCGGTACATCAACTCCAGCGCTTCTTTTGGCGACAGGACGTCGGGGTCGATGTCCGCCATCGCGGCATGCAGCGCGCTGCCCGGCTCCTCGGTCGGCACGCTGAAATCAAGTTGGCCCTGCGGGCCATGAACCGCCTGTTGCTGCTGGGCCTCCAGCGTCTGCAGGTAACGCCGCGCGCGGCGAATGACTTTGGGTGGCACACCGGCGAGCGCCGCAACCTGCAGGCCGTAACTCTGGTTGGCCGGTCCCGGCCTGACGGCATGCAGGAACACGAGGTCGCCACGATGCTCGGTCGCGTCGAGGTGCACGTTGTCGCAGGCCGGCAATTCAGCCGCGAGCGCCGTGAGCTCAAAGTAGTGCGTCGCAAACAGCGTGAAGGCCCGCACCTGTTCCGCCATATGGTGCGCGGCCGCCCAGGCCAGCGAGAGGCCGTCAAAAGTGCTCGTGCCGCGGCCAATCTCGTCCATCAGCACCAGGCTTTGTGCAGTGGCATTGTTCAGGATCGTCGCGGTCTCGGTCATCTCCACCATGAACGTCGAGCGGCCACCCGCCAGGTCATCGGAGGCGCCGATGCGCGTGAAGATGCGGTCGACCGGGCCGATACGCAGACTGTCCGCCGGTACGAAGCTGCCGATATGCGCCAGCACCACAATCAGCGCGGCCTGGCGCATGTACGTCGACTTGCCGCCCATGTTCGGGCCGGTGATGACCAGCAGCTTTCGCTCCGCCGACATGTCCAGGTCATTGGCGACAAACGGCGTGTCGATAACCTGCTCGACGACCAGGTGCCGACCACCGCGAATCTCTATACAGGGTTCGCTGACGATGTCGGGCCGGCACAGCGACAGGCTGTCGGCTCGCTCCGCAAAACAGGCGATGACGTCGAGGCGAGCGAGGCCGTTGGCCGTCTGTTGCAGCGAGGCGAGAGACTCGTTGAGCACATCGAGCAGCTCTTCATAGAGCTGCTTCTCGCGGGTCAGCGCACGTTCCCGCGCGCTCAAGACCTTGTCTTCGAATTCCTTGAGCTCGGGCGTGATGTACCGCTCCGCGCCTTTCAGCGTCTGGCGGCGCAGGTAATGGTCCGGCGCCCTGGCGGATTGCCCCTTGCTGATCTCTATGTAATAGCCATGCACCCGGTTGTAACCGAGCTTCAGCGTGCTGATACCGGTGGCCTCTTTCTCGCGGCTTTCCAGGTCGAGCAGGTAGCGATCGGCGTTTTGCGCGATGCCCCGCAGCTCGTCCAGTTCGTCGTCATAGCCGTCTGCTATGACGCCGCCGTCACGGATCAGCATCGGCGGGTTGTCGATGATGGCCTTGTCCAGCCGCGAGACCAGTCGCGGGTGCTCGCCGATCGTCTCGCCAAGTTCCTCGAGCAGCGGTGAGTCGAAATTCTGCAGCGTTTTGCGCAGTCCCGGAACGCGTGACAGTGCCACGGCAAGTTGCCGCAGGTCCTTCGGTCTGGCGGAACGCAATGCGACCCGGGCCAGGATACGCTCGACGTCGCCGATGCCATGCAGTTGTTCCTGCAGCTTGCTTACCAACCGTGATTGCAGCAGTGTCTCGACGGCCTGGTAGCGCGCGCGAAGGCGCTTTGCACTGCGCAGCGGGCGCTGGATCCAGCGCCGCAGGAGGCGGCTGCCCATCGGGCTTTGGCAACGGTCCATGACGCCGGCCAGGGTCCAGTCATTGTGGCCGCTCAAACTGCGTTCGAGCTCGAGGTTGCGGCGCGTCGGCCCATCCATCAGCAGGGCGTCGTCGCGATGCTCGACCGTAATCGACTGCAAATGCGGCAGTTCGCTTTTTTGCGTGTCGCTGACGTACTGCAGCAGGGCGCCGGCGGCGGCAACACCGGCAGCCTGGTCATCGCAACCGAAACCGGCGAGATCGTGCGTGCCGAACTGCTTGCACAGCAAGCGGGTTGCAGTATCGTGGTCGAAATGCCACGGGGGCCGCGTGCTAACGCTGATGTCGTCGCGGCGTATGCCGGGCAGGTCCTGGTCTTCGTTGATAATGATTTCCGCGGGATGCAGCCGCTCCAGTTCACTGCTGAGCGCTTCTGCCGTCGTCACCTCGGTCAGGCGAAAACGGCCGCCCGCCAGGTCCAGCCAGGCGAGGCCGATGATCCCTTTAGCCTGGAAAATAGCCGCAACCAGGTTGTCATGGGTCTCGGCCAGCAACGCCTCGTCGGTCAGGGTGCCGGGTGTGACGACCCGCAATACCTGGCGGTCGACGGGACCCTTGCTGGTCGCGGGGTCGCCGACCTGCTCGCAGATGGCCACTGACTGGCCCTTGCGCACCAGTCTTGCGATGTAGGCCTCGGCAGCGTGGTAGGGAACCCCCGCCATCGGAATGGGCTTGCCGGCCGATTTTCCACGCGATGTCAGCGTGATGTCCAGCAGCCCCGCGGCGCGTTTTGCATCATCGAAAAACAGCTCATAGAAATCCCCCATGCGGTAGAACACCAGCATGTCGGGGTATTCGCTCTTGATGCGCAGGTATTGCTGCATCATCGGCGTATGAACGGCTTTTACCTCGGCACTCATGCGGCAAAATTCAGCAAACAAACAAGGCTGGGCATGCTAGCCTGTGAGGCATCATCTGTCGATGCCAGGTCTTGAATCAGGAATGTCATAGCGTATGAAGGTACTGCATGTTGAAACCGGCCGCCAACTCTACGGCGGGCCGCAGCAGGTGCTCTACCTGCTGGAGGGACTGCAGCGAAACGGCATCGACAACGTCCTGGTCTGTCCGCAGGATGCCGCCATTGCCAGCGTTGCTGCGAAGCAGGGGTTGGCCGTACGAACCCTTGCTTATGCCGGTGAACACGACCCGCGCCTGGTGTTGCGGCTGATGCGTATTCTGCAGGAAGAAAAAGCGGACCTGGTCCACGTGCATGGGCGCCGCGGCGCCGATACCTGGGGCGGATTCGCCGCTGCCCGTGCCGGGATACCGGCGATCCTGTCGCGACGCGTCGATAACCCGATGCATCGCTGGCAGGCCGCCGTACTCTCCAGGCTGTTTACGCGCATCGTCGGGGTTTCCTCCGCCATTATCGACGAGCTGGTCGTCAGTGGCATTGCCGCAGCCAGGATCGCTCGCATTCCGGATGCGGTCGATGCGAGCGCGTTTTCTGCTGCCCCGGACTGCAACACATTCCGCGCTGACTTTGGCCTGCAGCCCGACGCGATCGTGGCCGGCATTGTGGCCCAGTTGATCGAGCGAAAGGGCCATGCGTACCTCTTAAGCGCCCTCGCAACCCTTCGAGACAGCCATCCACGGCTAAGATTACTGGTATTCGGCAAAGGGCCGCTCGAGACAGAGCTGCAGCAGCAGGTCAAGGCGCTGGGGCTGGAGTCGATGGTGATTTTTGCCGGCTTTCGGGAGGATCTCGACGACTACCTTGGCTGCCTCGACCTGCTTGTGCATCCGGCAGTCGCTGAAGGAATGGGTGTCGCGGTGCTGAAGGCCGGTGCCGCGGGTGTAGCGGTCGCCGCGTTTGCCGCCGGTGGTGTTCGTGAGGTGATTATCGATGAGGAGACCGGTCTGCTGATTCCGACCGGCGACACGGAGGGGCTTGCCGCTGCCATTGCCCGGCTGGCCGACGATCCGGCGTTGCGCAAGCAGCTCGGAACGCGTGCGCAAGCGCACGTACGCGAACATTTTTCGGTCGACGCGATGGTGCAGGCACACGCAGCGCTGTACGCGTCGGTCTGCAAGGATTGATGCCATGTCTATCGAAGATCTTGCTCGAAAAACCGTTGCAACGCTGATCGACAATGGGCTTATGGTCGCTACCGCCGAGTCTTGCACCGGCGGCTGGATCGCCAAGGCGCTCGTCGACGTGCCTGGCGCGTCGCTTTGTCTCGGTTACGGCATTGTCAGTTACAGCGATGAGGCCAAGCGGAAATTACTGGGTGTCAATGCGGCGACGCTGGACGAACATGGTGCCGTCAGCGAGGAAGTCGTCAGGGAGATGGTCGCAGGCGTGCAGCGGCTGAGCGGTGCAGACGTGGCCGTGGCGGTGAGCGGCGTCGCCGGGCCCGACGGCGGCACGGCGGAAAAACCGGTGGGCACGGTCTGGATGGCCTGGTCGGTCAAAGGCATCGTCGAGGCGGAAAAGCATGTTTTTGCCGGCCTCGATCGGGTGGGTGTTCGGGAACAGACGGTTATCACGGCCCTGAGCGCCCTGTTGCAACGAATCGGCTAGGATGCGAGCCCCACAAGCCCGCAAACGACTGTTCTTTGCGTTGTGGCCTGATGCCGCACAACGCCGTCAGCTCACGGAACGGCTGCAGCCGTTGCTTCCGCAAATTCCCGGCAAAGCCGTGCCGCCAGCCAATTACCACATCACGCTGGTCTTTATCGGTGGTTTTGCCGAGTCGCGCATAGCCGAATTACGCCGCCGGGCCGGCGCGATCGCATTCGAGCCATTCGAACTTGTACTGGATCACTTCGAATACTGGAAAAAGCCGCGCATAGTCTGCCTGGCTGCCAGCCAGGTGCCGCCGGCGCTTGCCGATCTCGTGGAAAACCTGAACGCTGCCTCTCGGCCACTGGGCTTTGTGCCCGAAGAACGCCGCTATCGTCCGCATATGACGCTGGTGCGAAAAGCGCCGGCTCATCCTGCGGCCGGGCTCGATACAGCGATCACGATGCATTGGACAAACTTCGAACTCGTGGAGTCGATCAGCGCGGAAGACGGCGTCCGCTACCAGCCGCTGCGCTAAACCGTGAGAATTTCGCGAATTCGGCTCAATCGGGCCAATAATCATCTGCATGGCGAGCCCTTTTTATGGAATAATCACCGCTTCCGTTTCACTCACCTCATTGGCAAAAAACACGATGGATGACAATCGCAAGAAGGCCCTGGCGGCCGCACTCGGTCAAATCGAAAAGCAGTTTGGCAAAGGCTCCGTGATGCGTCTTGGCGACGCTGGCGTTGGACGGGACATCGAAGTTGTTTCGACCGGCTCCATAGGTCTTGATGTCGCGCTGGGCATCGGTGGAGTGCCGCGTGGCCGCGTCGTGGAAATCTATGGCCCGGAATCTTCCGGTAAAACGACATTGACGCTGCAAATCGTCGCCGAGGCGCAGAAAGTCGGCGGTACGGCTGCGTTTGTCGACGCGGAACATGCGCTGGACCCGAGCTATGCCGAAAAACTGGGCGTGAACGTTGAAGAATTGCTGATATCGCAGCCCGATACCGGAGAGCAGGCGCTGGAAATCACCGACATGCTGGTGCGCTCCGGAGCAGTCGACGTCATCATCGTGGATTCCGTGGCAGCACTGACGCCCAAGGCTGAAATCGAGGGTGAGATGGGCGATTCGCACATGGGCCTGCAGGCCCGCCTGATGTCCCAGGCGCTGCGTAAATTGACTGCGAACATCAAGCGCTCCAACGCAATGGTGATTTTCATCAACCAGATTCGCATGAAGATCGGCGTGATGTTCGGTAGCCCGGAAACGACCACGGGCGGCAACGCCCTGAAGTTCTACGCGTCGGTGCGCCTCGACATTCGCCGCATTGGCGCCATCAAGAAGGGCGACGAAATCATCGGCAACCAGACCCGGGTCAAGGTGGTGAAGAACAAGGTAGCGCCACCGTTCAAGATGGCGGAATTCGAAATCCTGTACGGCGAGGGCATCTCGCGCGAAGGTGAGATCATCGATCTCGGTGTGGCGCAGGGAATCGTCGACAAGTCGGGATCCTGGTACAGCTACAACGGCGATCGTATTGGCCAGGGCAAGGAAAACGTCCGTGAGTTCCTGAAGCAGAATCCTGAGGTCGCCGCAGATATCGAAGGGCAGATTCGTGCCAAGCTGCTGCCGGATGCTGCGGCAAAGGCTAAAGCCGGAGCCGCTGAGAAAGAGTGAAGCCGACCGGGCCGTGGCGAAAAAAAAGCATTCGGCGCCCGAGTTACTGGATGAGTTGCCGGACGATTCCGACGCGCATCTGGCAGACCCTGTGGCTGTCCGTAAGAAGGCCATGGACTTTCTCGCTCGCCGCGAATACGGGCGCGGCGAGCTTGAGAACAAGCTGTGCAAGGCAGGCTTCGATGCCGAGGCCGTGGCGAAAGCGCTCGCACACCTGACCGACGAGGGATTGCAAAGCGACGAACGTTTTGCCGAGAGCTTCATGCAGTCCCGGATCAACCAGGGCAAGGGGCCCGTTCGAATTCGGCTGGATCTGCAGGAACGCGGTCTGCATTCGTCACTGATCGATGCCGTGCTGGAAAACTGTGCTGAGGACTGGTTCAGGCTGGCTCGCGCCGTGCGGCAGCGAAAATTCGGCGCCACTTTACCGAGTGATTTCAAGGAGCGCGCACGACAAATGCGCTTCCTGCAGTATCGCGGTTTCGAGATGCCGCATATCCAGGCGGCGTTTGGCGACGACGGTATCGACGGCTAGCGATTGCATAAAAAAGGGCGGAATACAGCGCCGGCACTTATCGATTGCGCCCAAGTCCCGTAAACTATGCGCTGTTTTAACCTGAAGGACCCGAGTCAATTCGCAAGCCATGAAATCGATGACCAGCAATGAGTTGCGCCACGCATTCCTCGAATTCTTTCGTGAACGGGGACACGAGGTCGTTGCGAGTTCGCCCCTGGTGCCGGGCAACGATCCCACGTTGCTTTTTACCAATGCGGGCATGGTTCAATTCAAGGACGTGTTTCTTGGCGATGAGAAAAGCAGTTATCTGCGGGCGGCGACCTCGCAGCGCTGCGTGCGCGCAGGCGGCAAGCACAACGATCTCGAAAACGTTGGCTACACCGCTCGCCACCACACCTTTTTTGAAATGCTGGGTAACTTCAGCTTCGGCGACTACTTTAAACGTGACGCGATAAAGTTCGCCTGGGAATTCCTCACACAGACACTGGGGATTCCTGCAGAAAAACTGTGGGTAACGGTCTTTGAAGACGATGACGAGGCCGCCGGCATCTGGATCGATGAGATCGGTGTGGATCCCAATCGATTTTCCCGGCTTGGGGAAAAAGATAATTTCTGGGCGATGGGAGATACCGGACCCTGCGGTCCCTGCAGCGAAATTTTCTACGATCACGGCGCCGATGTGGCCGGTGGCCCGCCGGGCGCGCCGGATGACGATGGTGACCGTTACGTCGAGGTCTGGAACCTGGTGTTCATGCAGTTCAATCGCTCGGCGAGTGGCGAGTTGACGCCGCTGCCCAAGCCCTCGGTCGATACGGGAATGGGCCTCGAGCGAATTGCCGCAGTGATGCAGGGTGTGCACAGCAATTACCAGATCGATCTGTTTGCCAACCTGATCACAGCCATCGCGAAAACCATGAATGTGCCAAACGACGGCAACAACTCGCTGATGGTGATCGCCGATCACATTCGAGCGGCTTCGTTCCTGGTCGTCGATGGTGTGCTGCCGGGCAACGAGGGACGCGGCTATGTGCTGCGGCGAATCATTCGACGTGCGCTGCGACACGGCAACAAGCTCGGTATGCACAAGACGTTCTTCTGGAAAATCGTCGAGCCACTGTGTCAGGAGATGGGTGAGGCTTATCCCGAGCTCGTTAAAGCGCGTGCCCATGTGGAAAAAGTCCTCGAACAGGAAGAGCGGCGTTTTGCGGAGACGCTCGACCAGGGGATGGATATTCTCGAGTCTGCGATTGCGGGCCTCGAGGGTGAGCAAATTCCTGGCGACATCGTCTTCAAGCTCTATGACACCTACGGTTTCCCGGTGGATCTGACGGCAGATATTGCCCGCGAGCGGGGTTTGACGATCGACCAGCCCGGTTTTGACCGGGAAATGCAGGCGCAGCGGAATCGCGCGCGCGCGGCGAGCAAGTTTGCAGCCGGTGAAAGCTCCAATATCAGGACCGATAGCGAAACTGAGTTTTCCGGCTACGAGGGTGTGGCTGGGTCAGCAGCAATTGTTGCGCTGTACAAGGATGGCGCCGCCGTGGATATCCTGAAGACGGGGGATAGCGGAGCGGTTCTGCTTGAATCAACACCCTTCTACGCGGAGAGTGGCGGCCAGATCGGCGACACCGGCGCATTGCAAAATGACCATGCGCTCTTCGAGGTCAGCGACACGCAGAAAGCGGGCAAGGCGCACCTGCACATTGGCACGCTTAGCCAGGGCTCGCTAAAGGTCGGGGACTCGGTAGACGCAATCGTGAACGAAGTACGGCGTAATGCCATTCGCCTGAATCATTCCGCCACCCACCTGATGCATGCCGCCTTGCGAACTATGCTCGGCGATCACGTGCAGCAAAAAGGATCACTGGTGGCTCCGGATCGACTTCGTTTCGATTTCTCGCATTACGAGCCGGTCAGCAAGGAGCAGCAGGCGCGTATAGAAGAACTGGTGAATGCCGAGATTCGTGCAAACCATGAAGCCGAGACTCGCGTCATGCCATATGACGATGCACTCGCAGCCGGCGCTATCGCCCTGTTTGGGGAGAAGTACGACGACAATGTCCGTGTACTGCGCATGGGAGATTTTTCCACCGAGCTCTGCGGTGGGACGCATGTGTCGCGAACTGGTGATATTGGCTTGTTCAAAATCATCAGCGAGTCTGGTGTGGCGGCGGGCATAAGGCGTATCGAGGCAGTGACGGGCGCGGGAGCGCTGCAGTGGATTGCCGAGGGTGAATCGGTATTGCAGCAGCTATCGTCGATACTGCGTGGCGGCCGCGAGCAAGCCGTCGACAAGGTCGAGCAACTGATTCGGCGCAGCAAGGACCTGGAAAAAGAAGTTGCTTCCCTGAAGCAAAAGCTTGTCAGCGGGCAGTCACTCGACACGAGCGCAGGCGCGACCGAGATTAAAGGTATCAAAGTGCTCGCAACCCGGATTGACGGGGCAGATGC
>DATCZF010000279.1:0-3487 GCA_036526055.1 Woeseiaceae bacterium | reverse complement strand
GGCTGCCCCTTGAGACCGTCAGAGTTGCAACCTGAAGTCACATCGAACGCGGGGTTACTGAACACAATCGGCCAGTCGGGCTTGGCAACATTCGCCACCAGCACAGGCTCGTCCGACGCCGCAACCAGCTCGAGCAGTACGCGTTGCTGTAATGCTTTCATGAACTCCTCGATCACTAATGCAGTCGTACAACAGGGTCTGGCGGGCTGCTGACTGCTGAAATACAGGCTCTATCCGAAAAAACAGTTTAACAGGCGCATCGCTTTTTGCCGCGTCTCATGCAACGTAATCTCAATATCCTCGTGGATTCCTCGAGCACTGCGCCCTGCGCCATAATTGACGACGAGGCACAGGCAAACATAATCCATATCCAGCTCACGAGCCAGCACCGCCTCCGGCATCGCTGTCATGCCCACGAAATGCGCGCCATCCCGTTCCAGCCGATCGATTTCCGCAGCCGTCTCAAGTCGTGGACCCTGTGTGCAGGCATAGACACCACCATCGAAGCAATCCAGCCCTGATTGCAGCGCGCAGTCGAGCAGTGCTTTGCGCAGGCTGGCGCTAAATGGCTCTGTGAAATCGACATGGACGACATCGTCGGCACCCGGCCCATGCACAGTTTGCGCGCGCCCCCAGGTGTAATCGATCAGCTGCGCCGGCAGGGCGAGGCTGCCGGGAGCGGGCGTCACCGGAATAACACCAACCGTATTCAGTGCAATGATGCTGTCTACACCGAGTTGCTTCAGTGCCGCCATATTGGCCCGATAGTTGATTTCGTGGGGCGCGATGGAATGTTTTGCACCATGACGGGCGAGGAAATAGACCCGCGATGCGCCGATCTCCAGGTCGCTGACGCTGTCAGAGGGTGGCCCGAAGGGGGTGTCGAGTGCCTGTTTGCTGGCATTCGCCCCCAGCTCGTGAAATCCGCTGCCGCCAATGATGGCGTATGATTTTGCCGTTCCTGCTTGCAAGCGCATCGCTCCTCGTTGTTCAGGCATCAAGTTCCAGGCTGGGTCGTTCCAGCCAGTGATCCAGTTCGCGGGTCGCCTTCTGCCAGGCGTCACTGGACAGCAGGGTCTCACGTAATGACTTGCCCATGCCACGCAACCTGGCGAGACGGACAAGTGACAGCGGATTCGAATAATCCCGCAAAGCCTCCACCGCCTCCTCCGCCGCCGGCCTGTCATTACAAATCAGGATCATGTCACAGCCGGCCTGCAATGCACGATTGGAGCGCCGCACCATACCACCGTAAGGCACCGTGGCTTTCATGCTGAGATCATCGCAAAACACAGCCCCGCCGAAACCGATCCGGCGTCTTAGCTCTTCCTCGATCCAGTATTTTGAAAACCCGGCCGGCATCTCATCGACATTCTTGTAGACGACGTGAGCCAGCATCACGCCGGCTACGATATTGTTCTCAACCATGCGCTCGTAGGGACGCATGTCGTCGAGAATGTTGCCATAGTCGCGCCGGTCGATCGGTAACTTCAGGTGGGAATCCGCAACGACGGCTCCGTGCCCTGGAAAGTGCTTGGCCACGGCAGCCATTCCGGCAGACTGCAATCCGCGCGCATAGGCAGCGGCGAGTATTGCGACGACGTCTGGCTGGCGGTGAAAGGAGCGGTCGCCAATGATTTCGCTGACTCCCCAGTCCAGATCCACGCAGGGCGCAAAACCCAGGTCGATGCCTACGGAGCGAAGTTCCGAGCCCACGAGCCAGCCAACCGTGCGCGCAAGGTGGCGGGCCCTGTCCGGGTCCTGGTCGTACTCATGACCGAGCTTTTGCATCGGCGGGATTGCGGTGAAGCCGTCCCTGAAACGCTGCACGCGCCCGCCCTCGTGGTCTACCGCGACCAGCAGCGCCGGGCTGCGCAGGTTTCGAATTTCGGCAATCAGCTCAGCGATCTGTCGCGGTGACTCGTAATTGCGCGAGAACAGGATGACCCCGCCAACGGCGGGCTCCGTTAACAGGTCGCGGTCAGCCGGGCTGAGTGCGGTGCCTTCGACATCCAGCATGACCGGGCCAAGCGACATGGTCAGTCAGCCCCGATACCGCGGGAAGTTACCTTGAGCATCGCCATCAATCACCTACATTCAACTCTATGAATTTTGTGTAAGTTTATATTTTTTCTATTTTTTTTCAAATACCGCAATCGACTCGACGTGGGCCGTGTGGGGAAACATGTCCAGTATGCCGGCGGCGTGGAGCTCGTAGCCCTGATTATGGACCAGCTCACCCGCATCCCGTGCCAGCGTTCCCGGATGGCAGGAAACGTAAACGACACGCTGTGGGCCCACCGTGCGCATGTGCCTGACAACTTCGAGTGCGCCCGCGCGTGCCGGGTCCAGCAACACACGATCCCAGTGCCGCCGTATCCATGCCTCACTGCCGTCAACCTTGCTCAGGTCAGCGGTCATGAATTCGGCATTGCCGATGCCGTTGAGTTCGGCGTTAGCGCGCGCCCTTGCCACGAGGCTCGCCTCGCCTTCGATACCGAGCACGTGTCCGGCCTGAGTCGCGAGAGGCAGCGAGAAATTACCGAGGCCGCAGAACAGGTCCAGAACCTGGTCGGCTGGCTGACCCTGCAACAGGTCGAGCGCAAGTGCGACCATTTGTCGATTGATTGCGGAATTGACCTGGACGAAGTCAAAGGGTTCGAATTCAACGGTGAGGCCGAAATCGTCCAGCGTGTAGTGCAGCGCCGAAGATTCACCTTGCGGATACAGCAAATAGACCGAATCGAGGCCGGCCGGCTGCAGGTAAATCCGCAAATCGTGCGCCTTCCCGAATGCCGTGAGAACCTGGCAATCAGCCTCGCTGGGCTCATCGAGCACTCTAAACACCAGGCCAGTGGCATTGTCGGCGACGGCAACCTCGATTTGCGGCAACCTGGCGCGAATGGACAGTGAACCGACCAGGGCAGACAGGTCCTCGAGCATGCCGCCGACCGGCTCCGCGAGTACTTCACAGCGTGTCATGTCGGCTACATAGGGCGCATAGCGCTCGCGAAACCCCACCAGTGTCCGGCCCTTGGACGGGACATCCTTGACCGCAAGCCGGGCGCGCCGGCGGTAGCTCCAGGGTTCTGCGACCACGGGCTCTAACCACTGCCCCGGAGTAACCCGGCCTATTCTCTCGAAACTGTCTTTGAGCGCCTGGAACTTGATGTCACGCTGCCGGGCAGCGTTCATGTGCTGCAGTGAACAGCCACCGCATACGCTGTAAGCCTCACAGCGCGGCGCTACGCGCTCGGCCGCGGGCGACAGAACGTCAAGCAATTCCGCCTCATCATAGTTGCGTCGAAACTTGCGGCGGAGGAAACGAACTTCCTCGCCAGGCAGCGCTCCGGCAACAAAAATCTTTTTGCCCGAAACGCTGGCAATGCCCCTGCCCTCGTGCGTTATGCCGTCAATCACGGCGGTTTCCGGCTCTCGGCGTCGTGCCATGGCTAAACTAACTCCAGTGCGATATCCGCTGCAGCAG
>DATCZF010000278.1:0-5992 GCA_036526055.1 Woeseiaceae bacterium | reverse complement strand
TTTATGAAATTGTGTTTTACGCGTTCTCCCTGCTCATGCTGGGCGCCGCGGTGATGGTGATCACGGTCCGCAACCCGGTGTTCGCTGCATTGAGCCTGGTGTTGGCGTTTTTCAGCGCCGCAGCCGTCTGGATGCTGCTGGAGGTCGAGTTCCTGGCCATCATCCTGATCCTGGTCTACGTGGGCGCGGTGCTGGTGCTGTTCCTGTTCGTCGTCATGATGCTGGACATCAACGTAGAGCCGCTGCGGGAAGGCTTCATGCGCTACCTGCCGGCCGGTGTGGTGGTGGCCCTGCTGATGGTCGTGGAGTTGCTGCTGGTGCTCTGGGCCCGCGGACGTTTCGATGTGAGCGGTTACCCCATACCCACGCCGCGGCCGGCCGACTACAGCAATACCGAGGCCGTGGGCAGACTGCTGTTCACCGAGTACCTGCTGGCATTCGAGGTCGCCGGCGTGGTGTTGCTGGTGGCGATCATCGCCGCGGTGGCGCTGACCCTGAGACATCGCAGCGGTTCGCGCCGGCAGGATCCCGCGGCGCAGGTCCGGGTGCAGCGCGATGAGCGTATCCGCCTGGTGAAGATGGACCCCGAACCCCGTCAGGGACAGTGAGGAGACGATCATGCTGACACTCGCACATTTCCTCACCCTCGGCGCACTGCTCTTCGTGTTGGGCGTGACGGGCATTTTCCTGAACCGCAAAAACGTCATCATTCTGCTGATGTGCATCGAATTGATGCTGCTGGCGGTGAACATGAACTTCGTGGCTTTCTCGCGCTTCCTCGACAACTACGACGGCCAGGTATTCGTGTTTTTCATACTGACGGTGGCCGCTGCGGAAGCGGCCATCGGCCTGGCGATACTGGTGGTGCTGTTCCGTAACCGCCAAACCATCAACGTGGCCGACCTGAACGAGCTGAAGGGCTGATAACGGACCGAATGGGATTTGTTGAGATGACTTCGTTGAAAACGATCTTGGTGCTGGTTCCCCTGCTGCCGCTGGTGGCCGCAGCGGTCGCAGGTCTGCTGCGCAAGCCGATCGGCCGCGCTGGCGCGCACTGGGTGACCATTCTGGGGGTGGCGGTGTCGTTCGCCCTGTCGGCTTACGTTCTGTACCTGCAGGTCGCGCAGAATCTCCCGACGCAGAACCTGACCGTTTACACCTGGATGGTCTCGGACGGCATCCGCTTCGAAGTGGGATTCCTGGTGGATCACCTGACGGCCCTGATGATGACGGTCGTTACCTTCGTTTCCTTCATGGTGCACATTTACACCATCGGCTACATGCATGAAGACCCGGGGTACCAGCGCTTTTTCAGCTACATATCGCTGTTTACCTTCGCCATGCTGATGCTGGTGATGTCGAACAACTTCCTGCAGCTGTTCTTCGGCTGGGAAGCAGTCGGCCTGGTGTCCTATTTGCTGATCGGTTTCTGGTACACGCGACCGACGGCGATTCTCGCCAACCTGAAGGCCTTCCTGGTCAACCGCGTTGGCGATTTTGGCTTCATCCTCGGTATCGCGGGTGTCGTCATGTTTACGAATTCACTGGATTACCAGACGGCATTTGACGGCGCAGCGCAGATCGCCGACCAGGAAATCCAGGTGCTTGGCGGTGCCCCGTGGAATGCCATGACGGTGATCTGCATCCTGCTGTTCATCGGGGCAATGGGTAAATCGGCCCAGGCGCCGTTGCACGTGTGGCTGCCGGACTCGATGGAAGGCCCGACACCGATCTCTGCACTGATCCATGCCGCGACGATGGTTACGGCCGGCATCTTTATGGTGGCTCGCATGTCGCCGCTGTTCGAGTACTCCGAGACTGCCCTGGCGGTCGTCATCGTTATCGGCGCCATCACCGCGTTTTTCATGGGCCTGCTCGGTATCGTGCAAAACGACATCAAGCGTGTCGTTGCCTATTCCACACTGTCACAGCTGGGTTATATGACCGTGGCGCTCGGCGCGTCCGCTTACGGCGCGGCGATCTTCCACCTGATGACGCATGCATTTTTCAAGGCGCTGCTATTCCTTGCGGCCGGTTCGGTGATCATCGCCATGCATCACGAGCAGGATATTCGCAAAATGGGCGGCTTGAAAAAGTACATGCCGATCACCTATTGGACCGCACTGCTGGGCTCGCTGGCATTGATCGGTTTCCCGGGAACGGCCGGATTCTTCTCGAAGGATGCGCTGATCGAAGCAGTTGCTGGTTCGCACTGGCAAGGGCAGGGCGCCATATACTGGATTGCTTACCTGAGCGTCCTGCTGGGCGTCTTTGTTACCGCGCTGTATTCCTTCCGCATGTTTTTCCTGGTGTTCCATGGCAAGGAGCGGATGGACGAGCATACCCGCTCCCATCTGCATGAAACTCCATGGGTGGTGACGGTGCCGCTGATCCTGCTGGCCATTCCGTCGGTCATTATTGGCTGGCCCACCATCGGGCCGGTGTTATTCGGCGATTACTTCGGGGATGCGATCCAGGTGTTGCCGCAGCACGACGTGCTTGGTGAGCTGGCTCACCACTGGCATGGCAGCTGGCAGTTCATTCTGCACGCGATGACCGGACCCGCCGTATACCTGGCGGCCGCCGGCGCGCTGACCGCGTGGTACCTGTATCTCAAGCGGCCGGATCTCGCCGAGTCGATCAAGCAGAAGTTTGGCTGGATTCATACGCTGCTGGACAACAAGTACTACTTCGATGACCTGTATCTGAAGGGATTCGCTCGTGGTGGTCGCGAAGCCGGCAAGTGGCTGTGGCGCTGGGGTGACGAGGGGCTGATCGACGGGCTGGCGGTGAACGGTACTGCGAATTCGGTGGGGCGCCTGGCCGGTATCCTGCGGTTCCTGCAGACGGGCTACCTGTACCACTATGCCTTCGCGATGATCATAGGCTTAACCATTTTCCTGGGCTGGCTGTTATGGACGCAGTAACAGTGACCCGCAACCGTATTACCGAGCTCTACCAATGGATGTGACGCAAAATATACTCAGTATCCTGACCTGGCTGCCGATCGCCGGCGGCGCAGCGTTGTTGCTGATGGGGGACGGCAATGATGCCGCATCACCGCGGGCGGCCAGCATGCGCGTGTCTGCCCTGGTGATTTCGATCGTCACACTGCTGCTCTGCGGGGTTCTGTATACGAACTTCGACACCACCACTGCAGCGATGCAGTTCGTGGAGCGTTATCCGTGGATAACGGCGTTCAATGTCGATTATTACCTCGGCGTCGATGGTCTGTCCGTGCCGCTGATCCTGCTGACGGCATTTATCACGCCACTCGTGATCATTGCCGGCTGGAACACGATCAAGGTTCGTCCCGCGCAGTATTTCGCGGCATTCCTGATCCTCGAAGGATTGATGATCGGCGTCTTCTCGGCACTCGACGGCTTGCTCTTTTACGTGTTCTGGGAAGCGATGCTGGTGCCGATGTTCCTGATTATCGGTGTCTGGGGCGGCGAACGGCGCGTTTATGCAACCCTCAAGTTTTTCCTGTATACGTTCCTCGGCTCAGTGCTGATGCTGGTTGCCTTCATCTACCTGTACAACAAGGCGGGCACCTATGACCTGCTGGTCTTCAAGGACCTGCCGCTGAGTCTTGTCGAACAGAAGTACATTTTCATCGCCTTCCTGCTCGCGTTTGCCGTGAAGGTGCCGATGTGGCCGGTGCATACGTGGTTGCCGGACGCCCACGTCGAAGCGCCAACCGGCGGTTCCGTGATCCTGGCGGCCATCATGTTGAAGATGGGTGGCTACGGTTTTGTGCGCCTGTCACTGCCGATATTGCCGGATGGCAGCCAGGCCTTTGCCGGCCTGATGATCGCGTTGTCGCTGATAGCGGTGGTCTACATCGGTTTCGTGGCGCTGGTACAAAAGGACATGAAAAAGCTCATCGCCTATTCGTCAATTGCGCACATGGGTTTCGTCACACTCGGCTTTTTCATCGTCTGGGAAATCGGCCAGCAGTCCGGGGCAGGGCTGGGTATTGCCGGCGGCATGGTGCAGATGGTGTCACATGGCCTGGTTTCGGGCGCGATGTTCCTCTGTGTCGGCGTACTTTATGACCGCTTGCATAGCCGCCAGATCGCCGATTACGGCGGCGTCATCAACACGATGCCGAGGTTTGCCGGTTTTATGGTGTTGTTCGCCATGGCGAATGCGGGATTGCCCGGCACGTCCGGCTTCGTGGGTGAGTTCATGGTGATCATCGCCAGCTTCAAGGCGAATTTCTGGTATGCCTTTTTTGCGGCCACCACACTGATTCTTGGCGCTGCCTACACGTTGTGGATGGTCAAGCGCGTCATCTTTGGCGCTGTCGCCAATGAGAACGTCGAGCAATTGAACGATCTGAACGGTCGGGAATTCATTGTCCTTGGCATCCTTGCACTGGCGGTTTTGCTGGTCGGTTTATGGCCGGCGCCGCTCGTCGAAATGATGACGGCCTCCATCGATCATCTTGTTGAACATGTTAGCCAGTCGAAGCTATAGACCGGGTTAAGGGTTAGAACGAATGAACTTCAACGAATTGTTACCAGCACTGCCCGAGATCCTCCTGACAGGACTGATCTGCGTCGTGCTGATTGCTGACCTGTTTATCTCCGACAAGAGCCGGGTGATCACTTTCTGGCTGTCGATGCTGAGCCTGCTCCTTACCGGCTGGGCGGCCGTTGTGACCATGGTTTCACAGCCTGTCTACCTGTTCTCGGGCGCGTATGTCAGCGATCCGCTGTCCGGCGTACTCAAAGTCACCGCCATCGGCATCATGGCACTGGTCTTCCTTTACTCACGCGATTATCTGCGCCAGAACAACCTGCTGAAGGGCGAGTTCTTCATCCTCGGCCTGTTTGGCCTGCTCGGCATGATGGTGATGATCTCGGCCAACAGCCTGCTGTCGATGTACATGGGGCTGGAGACCCTGTCACTGGCCATGTATGCCCTGGTCGCATTCGATCGTGATAACTCGGATTCGGCCGAAGCCGCCATGAAATATTTTATCTTGGGCGCCATCGCCTCGGGCACCTTGCTGTACGGTATCTCCTGGATTTACGGTCTGACCGGCTCGCTGCAATTCCCGGCCATTGCTGCCGCGGTTGCCGATCCGGCGCTCAACGGCCCGCCGTTGTGGTTCGGGCTGGCCTTCCTGGTGGTCGGTATCGCCTTCAAGTTTGGTGCCGTGCCGTTTCACATGTGGCTGCCTGATGTCTATCAGGGCGCACGCAGTGCCGTCACCCTGTACGTTGCTTCGGCGCCGAAGTTGGCTGCGCTGGCGCTGATTATGCGCATCCTGGTGGATGGCCTCGGTGATCTGCACGAAGTCTGGCAGGGGATGCTGCTGGTGGTCGCCGTGTTGTCGCTGATCCTCGGTAACGTCGTCGCCATTGCCCAGACCAATATCAAACGCATGCTGGCGTATTCCACTATCGCGCACGTGGGCTTTATCCTGGTTGCTGTCTTCTGCGGCACGGACAGGGGCTACGAGGCCGCGTTGTTCTACACCCTGACCTACGTGGTGATGGCAGCGGGAACGTTCGGTATGGTGCTCCTGATGAGCCACCAGGGCTTTGAGGCCGAGAACATAGACGATTTCAAAGGCCTGAATACACGCAGCCCATGGTTTGCCTTCATGATGCTGTTTTTCATGTTCGGCCTGGCCGGCGTGCCGCCCTGGATTGGGTTCCTGGCTAAGTTAAACGTGATTGCCGCCGTGCTCGACCAGGGCTTCACCTGGCTGGCGATCCTGATGGTACTGGCCTCTGTGGTTGGCGCGTTTTACTACCTGCGGGTTATCAAGGTGGTCTATTTCGACGAGCCGAAAGATGCAGCAGCGATCCCGGTTGCCCTGGATACAAAGCTGGTTTTGAGCCTGAATGGCGTGGCAGTCCTCGGCCTTGGCCTGGTGCCGGGCTGGTTGCTGGCGCTGTGCGGCGCCGTTTTCGCCTGATTTATCCGGAAAACTCCCGAAGTCGCTTGTAAATCTGAGGGCGGGTTTGTATTATTC
>DATCZF010000277.1:0-2039 GCA_036526055.1 Woeseiaceae bacterium | reverse complement strand
CGCCGAGGCCGTCACAAAACAGTTTCAATCCGCCGCCGGAGCCTGTCGACTCGACTGTGGGTGTCTTGAATCCGGTCCCGCGACCGAAGCGTTCGGCCACGACCGTGGAGAACGGGTAGACTGTCGACGATCCGACGATGTAAATGTAATCCCGTCCGCTCTGAGCGTGGGACTCAGTCGTCAATCCGGCACACAAAAGCAGGCTAGCCAGCCTGGGCATTGCTAGTGTCTTTCTCATCCTTTATTAATCTCTACAGTTCTGTCCAAATTTAAGGATGAAGTTTAGTCGCCAATTGTTGCGGAATTATTGCAATGACCGGCAGGATTCGCGGATCGCGATGCGCTGCATAAGCCTCATCTTTTTTGTCATATTTATCAATTTGTTATAGCAGAGTCGCGAATGAACGCCAGCTCAAAAACCGGCCCCACAAACGAGCATCCCGCAATCGGGCTGGCAGCCGAGCTCATTCAACGCGCCTCGATTACACCTGACGATGCGGGCTGCCAGGCGATTATTGGTGAGCGGCTTCGCAAGGCGGGCTTTAGCGTCGAGAGCATGCCGTTTGGCGAAGTCAGTAACCTGTGGGCGACTTTTGGCACCAAAGGCCCGACTTTTTGCCTTGCCGGACATACCGACGTGGTACCGCCGGGCCCATTGGGCGACTGGCGCTACCCGCCATTTGAAGCCAGCGTTGCCGGCGAGTTGCTTTACGGGCGCGGTGCCGCAGACATGAAGAGCAGCCTGGCGGCGATGATCGTTGCAGCAGAGCGTTTTACAAGCACCAACCCCTCGGCCGGTGGCAGGCTCGCCTTCCTGATCACCAGCGACGAGGAAGGGATTGCGATCGACGGCACAAAGCGGGTTATCGAAACGCTCAGCGGTCGTGGAGAGAAGATTGACTGGTGCCTGATTGGCGAGCCGTCGAGCACGACTATGCTGGGTGACCGGATTCGCATTGGTCGTCGAGGATCGCTTACCGGCAAGCTCACGGTTCACGGCACCCAGGGTCACGTCGCCTACCCGGAACACGCCAGTAACCCGATCCATAGCGTAACGCCGTTTTTACAGGCGCTTTGCGCAAAGGTATGGGATGCCGGCAATGCGCATTTTCCAGCCACCAGCATGCAGGTGGTCGGCATTCAGAGCGGCCTCGGTGTCTCCAACGTGATCCCTGGCGTGCTGCAGGCGGAATTCAATTTTCGTTACTCGACCGAGTGGACCAGCGAGAGGTTGCAGCAAGCGGTAGAGGCCCTGTGTCAGCAACACGACCTCGACTTCGAACTGGACTGGCATTTGTCCGGCGAGCCGTTCCTTACGGCGCCAGGCGAGTTTTCGAATATCGTAGAGGAATCAATTCAGGCGGTTGCAGGACACCGTCCGGAACTCTCGACAGGCGGAGGCACTTCAGACGGACGGTTTATCTCTCCCGCAGGAGCAGAAGTCATTGAGTTGGGACCGGTTGGAGCCTCGATTCACAAGACGGATGAACACATTCGAATGACCGATATCATCAGGCTTTGCGACATCTACTATCGCATTATTGCCAGGCTCTTGAGCTAGTCGTCAGCTGCGGGACTGACTCCAGTTCCAGATGACGCCGAATCCGCCGATCAGGGTGAAATTGATCAGCACCCAGGCGGGCAGACTCAGCCCCAGAAACAGCCACTGAATTTCGGCGCACTCGCCGGACCCGGAGAAAATGACGCCGAGCGCATCGGCCAGCGGGAAAGTTTCCATGATGTAGTCATAGCCGGGTCCGCAGGAGGGTACCTCATCTGCCGGCAGGTTTTGCAGCCAGACGTGGCGACCTGCCACTGAGATGCCTGTGCCTGCCGTCAGCAGCATTAACAGCGCATATACGCGGCGTCCCCAGGCAACGGGATTGTGGGCTACAGCCACGAGAAAAACGATGCTGAGAGCAACCAGGGACATGCGCTGAAATACGCAAAGCGGGCATGGCATCAATCCAAGCACATGCTGTGCATACAGGGCATAGCCCATCATGGATGCGCAGGCCACAAAAGCCAGCAGGTTTCCG
>DATCZF010000276.1:0-12849 GCA_036526055.1 Woeseiaceae bacterium | reverse complement strand
GGAGACCTCCCAGATCAGCCGTCTTGCGGCTGTCGTCGCTGTGCATTCCCACTTCGATCACGCGATGGATGTCGGCGCGATTGCCTCACGCACAGATGCTGTCGTCATGGGTTCCGAATCGACGGCCAACATTGCCCGCGGCGCAGGTGTTCCGGAAGAACACATTCGCACGGCCGGCCAGTCCTTGAGCGAGACTTTCGGGCAGTTTACGGTGCGCATGATTCGTACCCGCCATGCACCGGCATCGCGACGTGGAGAGCCGCCGATACCGGGCAAGATAGTCGCCCCGTTGCTGCAGCCCGCGCCAATATCCAGCTGGAAGGAAGGCGATTCCTACTCCATTGTCATCGAGCATCCGCTGGGCAATTCGCTGGTGCAGGCGTCGGCAGGATTTATCGTGGATGCCCTTGCCGACATCGAGGCAAACACAGTTTTCCTGGGCATGGCGCTGTTGACCAGAATGGATGATGAATACGTGCAAGCCTACTGGCAGGAGTCCGTCGTGAAAACCGGCGCGGCCAATGTGATTGCCATACATTACGATGACTTCCTGCAACCTTTGGGCCAGGTGCGACTGTTTCCCCGCGTGATCGATGACCCCCCGGCAACGGTGGCCCGCTTGCGGGAGTACGCGGCAAAAACCGGAAGGCCCGCCAATATTCGAATTCCACAATTTGGCAGTACAATCCTGCTCTATTGAGTCGAGCCCGAACCTGCTTCTGCGGGCCGGGGGTAAAGCAGTTCCTGCAAATCTTCCCCGTCCTGCAGCAATTGTTCTTTTCTGTGCCTTGGCAAGCGCTTGATCAGGTTCTCCAGCCGCGAAGCCTCGCTGCGGTTTTCTACGCCGTACTGAAAGACGCAGCGCATGGGTTCTTTGCCGCGCAGGTATTTGGCTCCCCGTTTTCCGGATTGGTGTTCTGCAATGCGCCGTTCAAGATTCGTGGTAATGCCGGTATAAAGGCTGCCGTCACTGCAGCGCAGCATATAGACCTGCCAGGGGGCATCCGCTGCCTGGTCAGGCATGCGCACCGGTCAGCGTATCGCCGAGCACATCGATGATGCCGCGAGCGAACGCAACACGGTTTTCCTGGGTTTGCGTGAATGTCAGGACGATGCCCTCCGCCCCATTCAGCGCTGCAGCCGGCTCCGCCAATTCGAGGGTCAGCATATTGTCGGTGCAATGCGCCGCCTTGATTATGTCTTGCCCGGCAAACTGCTGCTCGTTGATTTCGAGGTACAGCGCCGAGTCAGGCCCGTTACTTTCAGTCCTCATCAGCAACAGGTAATCTTCGATGTCACCTCGTGTCGTCGTCACCGCAAAAAACAGCATGACTGCGTCATCGCGCACGTCGAATGCCACGGTGTCGTAAGTTCTGCTGTAGGTCATTTCGCTTGTCCGCTGATTGGCCATCGCAGCTTCCATAGTACGCCATCATGGCTGGCAAGTGGGCACCGGCTCATGCGCCGGCCATTCCCGTTACACCTTCTTCGCGTTGAATCCTGCCGATTTTCAGGTCTTTTTCTGTCCACAGTTCAGCGAGCCAGCTGTGAACGCGCGCGCGAAACTCGCGGTCGTTCGCGTAGTCACCCGTGGTCAACCATTCCGCCACCGGCCTTTGCTGTACGTCAACAACGACGTGTTTCAGGCTGCCGCAGCACATGTCCCAGAATTTTTGTACGCCGTCCGGATAAACAATGGTGACATCGACAATGGAGTCGAACATTCTGCCCATTGATGACAGCGCCAGGGCAATGCCTCCGGCGCGTGGCGGCAACAGCCGGTCATAGGGAGACTGGCGTGCACGGTGTTTCGCTACGCTGAAGCGCGTGCCTTCGACGAAGTTAATGATGCTGGTGGGCGTTTCGCGAAATTTTTCGCAGGCTTTGCGCGTCGCCTCGAGGTCGCGGCCCTTTTTCTCCGGATGGCGCGCGAGATAGGATTTCGAGTAACGTTTCATGAAGGGCATATCCATCGCCCACCATGCGAGACCCAGCAGCGGAAACCAGATCAACTGCTGTTTGATAAAAAATTTGAGAAACGGAATCCGTCGGCTGAACACCGCCTGCAGAACGACGATATCGACCCATGCCTGGTGATTCGCAACGACGAGATACCACTGGTCGCGCTGCAGCTTGTCGAGCCCGCGGACATCGAGATGCGTATTGTGGCGAAGGCCCAGCACCAGCGTGTTGACGCTGACCCAGTTTTCCCCCATCGCCGTAATCCAGCGCGTCATCAGCAATCGAAATGGTTGCAGCGGGACGACGAGCTTGAAAACCGAAAAAGTCATGAGCGGCACGAACCAGAAAACGGTATTTACCGTGCATCCGGCAAACGTGATGACACCACGAAGATGAGCGAGAAATTTTACCAACGGCCCCTGCCTTTTCGGTTGCTGCCTGCCTCGGCATTTATTCTAACTTTTTTTTGCCGCGCCTGAATGGGCTGGCATTTGCTGTCGATCCCCTTGTGACGCCGGCAAAGACCAAATGCTATATTAGATAACATATCCGTTGAGGCCGAAGACAACACACTGGGGACTTCGTTGATCAAGTTACAAGTCAATGGCAGGACATGGCAAGTCGACGCAGATCCGGGCACGCCGCTGCTCTGGGTCATTCGGGAGAACCTCGGGCTCACGGGCACCAAATTCGGCTGCGGCAAAGCCCAGTGTGGCGCCTGCACGGTCCATCTGGACGGCCGGCCCGTCCGCTCCTGCATCACGCCCGCCCGCAGCGCACAAGGCAAAGCAATAACCACCATAGAGGGCATAGGCGGCGATGGTGGCGACGTCCACCCGGTACAGGCTGCGTGGGTTGAGGAACAGGTTCCGCAATGCGGTTATTGCCAGTCGGGCCAGATCATGTCGGCCGTCGCGCTGCTCGCCAAAAACACGTCGCCGACCGATGCGGAAATCGCCGCCGCGATGCGCGGCAACATCTGCCGTTGTGGCACCTACCCGCGCATTCAACGCGGTATAAAACGCGCTGCAGCAGCCATTGCCGCCGACCGGCAAAAGGAGACAGGCTGATGGGTAAATGGAGCCGGCGGGCCTTCATTGGCACTGGCATTATCGCCGGTGGCGCACTCGTGGTTGGTGTGGCGATTCGTCCCGGCAATCGAAACTCGCGAGTAGCCGGGTTGGTAGGCTCCGAACATGAAACCGTTGTTACCGCATGGGTAAAAATAGGCGCCGACAACGCTGTAACCGCCATAGTCCCCCATGCCGAAATGGGACAGGGCGCCCACTCCAGCCTGGCGATGATGCTCGCGGATGAGCTCGATGCCGACTGGAACTCGGTCAGGGTCATCGAGGCGCCGGCACATGAGGAATACGCCAATTATTACCTGGCGAAAGGTTTTGCGCTGGGCGACGCACGCATTCCACGCGCCCTGGTCGGCACCGTCGACGGGGCCTTTCTCAAAATCACCCAGGGCATGGATTTACAGATTACCGGTGGCAGCACCTCTGTGCGGTTGACGGGACAGTACGGCATGCGCGTCGCCGGGGCCGCAGCCCGCGCAATTCTCCTCGAGGCAGCGGCCGAGGCCTGGAAAGTGCCGGTCGCGGAACTGACTGCTGCGAAGAGCGTTATCTCCCACAATCCAAGCCAGCGCAGCGCGCTTTATGCGGATTTTGCGCAAGCGGCCGCTTTGCTGACACCGCCTTATAAGCCGCGCCTGAAAACCGTGGACGAATTCAAAATCATGGGCCGCTCATTGCCGCGCCTCGACATTCCTGCAAAAACTGACGGCTCAGCGTTGTTCGGCATCGATGCAACCCTGCCTGGCATGAAATACGCGGCCATCAAGGCGTCGCCGGTATTTGGCGGCAAGGTGGTTGCCTACGACGAGGCGACGCTGAGCGGCGTGCCCGGCGTACAGAAAATCGTCAACCTCGACTCCGCCGTAGCGGTGGTTGCGGACAGTTACTGGCAGGCCCAGCGGGCCATCAATTCGCTCACCGTCGAGTTTGATGCAGGCGGCCTGGAGACCGTCGAACAGAGTGAAATATTTGCTCAATTTGCTCGCGATATGGACAAGGCCATCGAGGCTGGCGAACAACAGGAAGATGTCCGGCTGGGTGACACGAGCGCCGCGCTGGCGGGCGCGATGCATAGCGTCGAGGCCGAGTATCGTGTGCCCTATCTTGCGCACGCGACAATGGAGCCGATGAACTCCACGGCCTGGGTTCACGATGGCATATGCGAGGTCTGGACCAGCTCCCAGAATCCGCTTGGCTTCAGGGCTGCCGTGGCAAAGGCGCTGGGCATCGAGAAATCCCGGGTAACGCTGACCAACCTCTACATGGGTGGCGGATTCGGCCGGCGCAGTAATCCTGACTATGCCGTGCAATCCGCCAGGATTGCGCAGCAGGTTGATTACCCGGTAAAGCTGATCTGGTCACGTGAGGAAGACACGCAACAGGATCACTATCGACCGGCCGTATCAAGCCGCTTCAAAGCCGGCCTCGATGAAATCGGCAGGCCCGTCGCATGGGAAAACCAGTTCGTCGGCAAGCCCGAGCCGGCCGAGGCCCCGCATATTCCCTACGACATCGCGAACCAGTTCATTCATTTTGCGGACAGCAAAACGCACGTTCCATTGGGCGCATGGCGCAGCGTGGATCACACCCAGCATGGCTTTTTCACCGAGTCGTTCATCGACGAGCTGGCGCATGCCGCCAACGCCGACCCCTGGGAATACCGGCGCAGCCTGCTGGGGCATCGACCGCGCGAACTCGCCGTGCTCGACATGGCCGCGAACAAGGCAAACTGGGGAACACCCCTGCCGCAGGGCCATGGCCGCGGGATTGCGTTGCAAAAATCGTTCAACTCGATTGTCGCGCAGGTTGTCGAGGTATCCCTTACGCAGAATAAACTGCGGGTCGAGCGCGTCGTCTGTGCAATCGACGCCGGTTTTGCCATTACACCCGATGGCCTGATTGCGCAAATGGAAAGCGGCATCATTTACGGCCTGACGGCAGCGCTTTATGGGGAGATCACGATTCATCGTGGCGCCGTTGCCCAGAGCAATTTCAGCGATTATGAAATATTGCGTTACGACGAGTCACCGCTGATCGAGACGCACATCATCAACAGTGGGGAAGCTATCGGCGGCGGCGGGGAACCGGGTACGCCGGCCATCGCTCCCGCGCTGGTCAACGCCATTTTTGCGGCGACGGGCAGGCGCATTCGTGAATTACCGCTAAAGAATCACGACCTCGGCAAAACATCCGCCGAGGCGCGCGATATTGCCTGAGTCACTCGCTGCGCTGTGTGACTTCCAGCAGGTGGTAACCAAATTGCGTCTTTACCGGGCCCTGAACCGTGTTAACCGGAGCGCTGAAGACAACCTCGTCGAATTCGCGAACCATCATGCCAGGACCGAAGCTGCCCAGCTCACCGCCACCCTGGCCGGAAGGACAGCTGGAATGTTGTCGCGCCAGATCGGCGAAATCAGCGCCGCCCTCGATCTGTTCCTTGAGTGCGATGCATTGTTCTTCGGTATCGACCAGAATGTGTCTTGCGAATGCGGTTGCCATTAAGCTGCTCCGTATATTAAAACGTGGAAACGGCACATTATTGCAGTTTGCAGCGATAATTTCGCCTTGAGGCCCACGGTTAAGACCTGCAACCGCGAAAAGGAGTGAACCTGTGCAGCACCCCAACCCCCGCATCGGCATGTCATTGCTGGCTTTTGTCGCGCTCGTGGTGATCGGCGTCTTCCTGTTTGTGCCGCCGGTTCCACAGGATTCCGCGTACTACCTGTTTGCGGACACGCGGCCGTTACTGGGCATCCCCAACTTTGGCGATGTGATGTCCAACCTGCCGTTCGTGCTGATCGGCCTTGCGGGATTGTTCGCGCTGCGAAAGCACGAATCCCGGTTACCTCTCAGCGCCGCCTTTTACATCTTTTTTATCGGTATCTTCCTGACTGGCTTTGGTTCGGGCTGGTTCCACTGGGCGCCCGGCAATGACACGCTCGTCTGGGACCGGCTGCCAATGACCATTGCCTTCATGCCGTTTCTTGCAATCATCCTCGGACTCTACATTGCGGAATCCACAGGCAGGCGCTGGCTGCTGCCACTTTTGGCTATCGGCGTGTTTTCGGTTTTTTACTGGGACTACACCGAAAGCCTGGGGCGCGGAGACCTGCGGCCCTATGCGCTGGTGCAGTTCCTGCCGATGCTGCTGATTCCGCTTTGCCTGTTGATTTTTGGCCGGGGCCGGCCTGAGAGCAACGTCTTCTGGGGCATGATCGGCTGCTATGTGCTGGCAAAAGTCCTCGAAGCGCTCGACACCCAGGTTTTTGCCGCCGGCGGGCTGGTCAGCGGGCATTCGCTCAAGCACCTGGCTGCCGCCGCAGCGCCCTGGCTGCTGCTGCGCGCCATCAAAGCGGGCACGTTTGACAGGAAACAGGCCTGAGGCTCAGGCCGGCCGGCACCACACCGACTCAATCGCTTCCGTAACGCCTGCCTCGTGAAACTTGTCGGAACAGTTTCGAATGTCATTGCAGGACGCGACCCGTTCGATGCCTGGCCAGTAAGCCGTAACTTCTTCGGGAGGTACCGAAAACGGCGGCCCCTGCACCCGTGCCTGGTCGTATGCCAGCGTAATCACGAGCAAGGCTGCGTCAGCCTTTAGCAGACCGGCGGTATGGCTGGCATAGCGTTCGCGAATCTCCGGCGGTAGCGCCACCAGCGCCGCCCTGTCGTACAGGGCATCGAAACCCTGCTCATGAAAATCGAAGTAGTCACAGCAGTAAATCGATAAGGGCAATTCGGTCGCCCTGTATCGGGTCAGGCCCTGCTCTTCGCTGACCAGGTAATCGATGGACTGTTCACGAAAGAAAATCTCGATGGCGAGCGCTGAGACCTCCACGCCGGTCACATCGTGGTCCTGTGCCAGCAGCCAGCAGATGTCCTCGCTCTTGCCGCACAGCGGGACAAGAACCCTGCGGCCCGCGCGGAGTGCATGCCAATGTTCTCTCAGGTTGCGATTACCACCTGGCTCGTGCCAGCCAATATTGTTTTGCTGCCAGCGTTCCAGCCATGGCCTGACGTCCATTTGCCGTCTCACCGCAGGAACCGAAAGCGGTCCGACAAACCGTCATCGAGACCCATGACGCGACCGGCCGGAATCAGGCCGAGCACCAGCAGTATGATCATCCAGACGACGTCGTGGTTGCTGCCGGCGAGCACCGGCTCACCCTTGGCAAACCAGAAGTTCATCACCATGAAAGCGCCGGCAAACGCCGCGTAACGTGTTGCCAGGCCCAGGACCAGGGCTACACCCAGGGCCAGCTCGCCCCAGGCAACCATGAAAGCAACGATTTCATGGCCCGGCAGAAAATACGCCTTGACCAGCGGCCGGTAGAATTCGAAACACTCATCGAGCCTTGAACTCAGGAATCTCTCGACACCCTGGGCGAAATTATCGCGCGACAGCTTGCCGATCCCGGCATTGGCAAAGAAGACTCCCGTATAGACACGCAGCAGGACGATTGGCCACATCCTGATAGCGTTCCTGGATTTTGCGAAAAGCCTGTCTCCCATTGCGTGCCTCCACGGTTTTTCTTGATGTTATCACTGGCCCGATTCTAAATCTCCGGGCAAATACGAGTCTTTGCGCCCACGAAATTGCTGCCTCACGATATGCCCTGTCTGCTGCCAGCTCGCCGCTATCCTGCTACACTGGCCGCCCGAAAAACGATCCGGCGCGCAATGCATTGATGCGCGCTGAAAAACCGGGAATCACGGGCCAACTCCAGGTCCGCAAGACACTAAAAACAGGAAATCGCGAACATGTCCGCAGCGAAGGTTATTGATGGCAAAGCGAAAGCCGCAGAGCTGTCCGAAAAGATCAAGGCCGAAACGGCTGAGTTAATCAACGAGCACGGGATCACCCCGGGACTCGCCGTCGTGATCGTCGGCGAAGACCCGGCGAGCCAGGTCTACGTTCGCAACAAGAAACGCACCGCGGAATCATGCGGCTTTAACTCCGTACAGCATTCGCTGGCGGCCGACACGTCCGAGAAGGACGTGCTGGCGCTGATCGACCAGCTCAACAATGACCCCGGAGTGCATGGCATCCTCGTGCAGCTGCCACTGCCCGGGCACCTGAACGAAGAAAAAATCACGCAATCCATCGTCCCTGAAAAAGACGTGGATGGTTTTCATTACATCAATATCGGCAAGCTGACGGCCGGCCACATGCAGGACGCCTTCGTACCCTGCACACCGGCGGGTTGCATGCTGATGATCGAAGAACACAAGGGTAAAGACCTCTCGGGACAAAGCGCCGTCATCATCGGCCGCTCCAATATCGTCGGCAAGCCGATGGCCAGCCTTTTGTTGAAGGCCAATGCGACGGTTACGGTTGCCCACAGCCGCACCAGGGACCTTCCGGCCGTTGCACGTGCTGCAGACATCCTGGTGGTCGCTGTTGGTCGCCCCAACATGGTCAAGGGCGACTGGGTCAAACCCGGCGCCGTCGTCATTGATGTGGGTATCAACCGCGTCGATGTTGAAGTCGATGGTGAGAAAAAATCCAAACTGACCGGCGACGTGGACTACGCGGCTGCCAGTGAAGTCGCCGGGGCAATCACCCCGGTCCCGGGTGGCGTAGGACCCATGACCATCGTCATGCTGATGGCCAACACGCTGATCTCTGCAAGGCGGCGAATCAACGCCTAGGTCTTGTTCGCCTGCTCCGTATTGCTGGATTCTTCTTCGTAGACCTGTGACTTGGTCTGCGAATAGTTTAGCGCCTCGCTGAAAGCGATGTGCTTGGCGGCTGGCGCCGGCGCGCGTCGCAGGATCCGCAGGATGATGTAGGCGGCGAGCACCAGGTGCACGACCCCGGTGTAGACATACAATCCACCGCCCTCTCCGCTGATCGCCATTGCCGCCGACGCGATGAATGGGCCGATAATGGCGCCGATGCCGTACATCAGGAGCAGTCCGCTCGAAATCATGACGTAGTCGTCAGGTTCGGCAAAATCGTTGGCATGTGCAGCCGCCAGTGAATACAGCGGAAACGCGCCGGCGCCCCAGGCAGCTCCCAGCAGGGCTATCTGGTACGGTTCAAGGTTTGGCGCAAGCAGCCACATGGTCAGCCCGACAGCCGCCGAAATGCCGCACGAGAGAACAATAACAATGCGGCGATCAATTCGGTCCGACAGCCTGCCCAGCGGCCATTGCCCCGCTGCGCCTCCCAGGACGACAGCGGTCATGAACCAGGCCGCCAGCGACACATCACTGGAATAGGAAGCCGTAAAGACCGGGGCCAGTGCCCAGAACGCGCCGTTCGCCAGGCCCGAAACGATACAACCCAGCATGCCGGCCGGAGAAATCCGGTACAGGCGGCGAACATCGACCCTGACTTCCTGGGGCCATTTTGGTGTCGGCGATGTCGACAAAACTACCGGCACCGCTGCCAGCGAGATGAGCACGGATACCATGGCAAACAGGTAGAGGGTTGAGGGATCCTCGAGCAGCAGCATCTGCTGGCCTGCCGCGAGTACGGTCAGGTTGATAAAAACGTATACCGAAAACACCGTGCCACGGTTCTCGTTGGTCGATAGCTCGTTAAGCCAGCTCTCAATCACGACGTACAGGACGGCGAAGCAAAACCCGGCGATCAGCCTGAGGCCCATCCAGGCCCAGACGTTCACAAACAGGCCGACGAGAAGCGGCGTTGCCGACGCCGCTGCGGTCATCGCGGCGAACACCCGCACATGCCCGACACGCCGTAGCAGCTTGCCCCCGACCACGCAGCCGTAGGTAAAGCCGCAGAAGTAGGCAGCGCCGACGAGGCCGATCGCAACGGTGTTGAAGTTTTCGATCGTTGCCCTGACAGGCACGAGCGTGCCCTGCAGCCCCTGCCCTGTCAGCAAAATGGCAACGCCAAAAAGCAATGTCGCGACCGGTGCAATCGCCCTTCTCATTTTTTCTGATCCATTATTCTGAGGTGCCTCGATCGCTTGAGACGTGCCAGTGTCGATAGGTGAACACCCCGCTATTCTAAGTGCAGCCCGTGGTCTGTGACAGGGAAAATTCAGCCCGAAAGGCGACGTCCTCAAATTTGTTGAATACGCCGCTCGATTTTAATCGTAGAACTCCCGCCGCGCTCGGAGGGGCGGGGCGCAACCTGGCAACCAGTAGTGCGCCGCTGCAAGTGACGGCGGCACCACACGGTCTGACGATGAGTATTGAGAGCGCATCGGCCTATTTGCGCCAACAAACGCTTCAGCCAGCCCCATGAAAAACCGTTTTTCAGCCTGGTATTCAGCGTCTCCAACCACTCGCCCTACGAATTTCCTGATGGGCATATTGAGCTTTACGATGCCGAGAAGAACACCGTCAACAACGCCGTGAAATATGCCGACTGGAGTCTTGGCCAGTTTTTTCAGCATGCGAAAACGTCAAATTACTGGGACAATACGATTTTTCTTGTCGTCGCCGACCATAACTCGCGAGTCTATGGCGCCGAGCTTGTGCCTATCGAGCATTTTCATATTCCCGGGGTAATACTTGGCGGCGGTATCCAACCCAGCGTGTTCTCGCCGGTAGCCAGTCAGATCGACCTCGCACCGACCCTGTTGTCCATGATGGGTGTTTCCAGCGACCACCCGATGATTGGCCATGATTTGACGCGCAAGGAATTCGAGGACTACCCCGGCCGGGCCATCATGCAATACAACACGACGCAGGCTTTCATGGAGGGTAACAATGTCGTCCTCCTGCAGAAAGACAAGGCGCCGGAAAACTATCGTTACCTCGATGGAAAACTGGTTCCTTTTGAGCCGGACGATCCGAAAATCGTGACCCGGGCCATCGCACACTCGATCTGGTCATCGCTGGCTTACGAGAAAAGCCTGTACAAAATGCGGCATGGCGAAAATCACGCGGCTGACTAAAACCCCCTTTTCCCCTCGATGATAAATTGCACGCTGTCCAGCGACGGATCCGCGTTGATTGGAAACGCGATATCGATATGAACGACCTTGCCCTTGCCCGCGCGAGTTGAACCGAGCCGCAGCCCGACACCGGTATCCGCGAGCACGCCGAGATTTTCCCCACCCAGCGGATTTGTTCCCCAGGCACGGCCCACGTCAACAAAAATCGCACCGCCGACACGAAACAGCCGGAAAGGATACCAGTCAGTGTAATAGCGTTGCTCGAGAGTCAGCAGGCTGCGTGCGTTACCGCTCTGGTAGCGCAAGGGGAAGCCGCGCAAGCCATTTTCGCCGCCCAGGAGTAAGGGATTATCGACATCCAGGTCGTGTGATACATCGAAGCCCAGCGACGCATAGAAGAGACTTTTTTCCGATTGCTGGTGGTAATAGCGAAAGTTCATGCCGACCAGCGAGTTCGCATTATTACTGCCCTCGAAGCGTCCGCTGGCGTAGGCGGATGCAAGCAACATTTTGTCGTCCGCCTTTCCCCAGCCGCGGGTTGCGGTCAGCTTGTAAAGCAGGGCATCCCGGTCAGACCCGAAACTCTTCGCGGCCCAGCCAAGTTCGAATTTGTACCGATCCCCAAGATTGAAATCCTCTGTCCTGTCAATCTGGTCATGGTTTTCAGCGGTGCGGTACTTGTCCTCGATAATTTCAAGGGCAACAAAGGGATAAACGAGCTCGCGATTTTGGGGCATCAGCAGTGGTAGCGGCTCATCAGCGGTCCCTGCGAACTCTTTGGACTCGTAGCCAATGCCCGCCGTCCACCGTTTTACCCATCCATTTTGCCAGCCCTTCGATAGCCCCCCGTAAACCCGATAGTCCCGAGTGTTCTGACCGTACTCGGTGATTTTGTCGCCGAGATCGTAGATTGACTCGATACTCTCTTCGTCGAAATAACTGACACCTGCGGCCCACCGGGTATCCAGCGCATAAAACGGCCTTTCGAGTACCACACCGGTTCCGTTACCGTCGCTGCTATCCGCGTAGAGCAGCGACATCGAAACCCAGCTGCTGCCCAGGTGCTTGTCCTGGTATTGGAAAATAGTGCTGTCCCGATCAACGTCGCTGCGAAAACGCAGCCCCACCCTGGAGCCGGTCCCCAGTAAATTCAGTTCTTCGATTTCCAGGTCGGTCTTATTCTGACCGCCGCTTCGCGATCCTGAGAATCCAAGATTCAGTGTCCAGACATCGCGTGTGCTGACAGCGATATCCACAACGCCGTCCGCGTAGTGGATCGGAACAATTCGAGCGTCATAGAAATAGCGTTCATCGCGCAAAATTCGTTCTGACTCAGCGACCAGGCGGCTCGAATAGGGTTGCCCTCGCTGCAGCAGCAGCTGGTTGAGGATCACCGAGTCGCGTGTCTCAACGTGCAAGCGGTTGGCCAGGCGGAACAGCGCTTTGTTTTCACTGGGCAGGCTGGTGTCAAAAACGTCGAACTTCTTCAGTACGATGTTTCCCACGACAGCGCCGGAGCGTTCAAGCTCTTCGTCACTGGGGACGCTTTCCGGGCGTTCCGGTACCGTGAACGTGGTAACCGGCTCGACCGCCGGCTCATCGGCAAATGCGATGCTGTCAGGACCCGCTGCGGCGACCGCAAAAACACTGAGCAGGAGAATTCTACGGTCGAAATAACGCATCATGGTTCTACCTGTCGGCCCGGCCATGCTTTCACCGGCTCATTCCCGAACTATAGCAAGGCGGGCATCCATTACTCTGAATCCGGCCGTCACACAATAAGCTGCCGGCAGCAGCAGTAAATAGGGAATTGCACGAACCCGTGAATCCCACTGTTGCGCCTGCAGCTGCATCGAACCGCAATCAAGCCGGGAAATGGCAGAAAATCCGCTTTCAGACAGACACGCGTCGTCCTGCTATTCACA
>DATCZF010000275.1:0-3515 GCA_036526055.1 Woeseiaceae bacterium | reverse complement strand
GCTTCTGCGGCCGCAGCTCGCCGATGAATGCGCCGTCCTTGCGGATATCCACTGTTCCTTCCAATGCATCAAAATTAGGGCCTTTGACGTCTCGCAGATCACGGAATTAAAAATCGAACCCGGCGACATTTACCTGTTGTCCGACACGCATGCTCATGTCCGTTTCGATATTGTAGGCGGAGACTATCGTCACGCCGAAAACGAACACACTTACGCCGAAGTGGGCGATGCACATACCGAGTACTGAACGCGACATCGCCGGAGCGCCACTGCTGCGGCGCAGCGAGCGAACGACGGGCATCAGGGAGGCGATACCGACAAACACCGCACTGGTTACGCCCAGCCCAACCAGCAACCCGGCCCTGTTATATATGAACGCCGGAATGAGAATGCCCGCAGCAATCGCGACGATAGCGGGCACCTGAAGCATTTTTAACAGGGGTTGCCCGGCCTGGCTGCGCCAGGCAGTGTGCATGCCGACTGCCATGAAGAACACCAGCGGCAACATTGTCAGGGTAAAGGCGGCGTCAAAAAATGGTGGCCCCACCGATATCTTGCCCATTTCAAGGGCATCCAGGACCAACGGATACAAGGTCCCGATAAGCACCATGCTCGCGGTAATTATGAGGAACAGGTTATTGATCAGCAGGAACGTTTCCCTGGACAGCAGCTTAAAGCCCCCCGGAGAGTCGAGGGCCGGCGCTCGCCAGGCATACAGTGTCAATGCGCCCCCGATAACGATCGCGAGGAACGCGAGAATGAACATGCCTCGAGCCGGGTCTGTGGCAAATGCGTGCACCGAGACCAGAATACCGGAACGCACAAGAAACGTGCCCAGGAGGCTCAGTGAGAAAGCGAAAATAGCGAGCAGCAGCGTCCAGCTCTTGAACAGGCCACGTTTTTCGGTGACCGCAAGCGAATGAATCAGGGCAGTACCCACCAGCCATGGCATGAACGATGCGTTCTCAACCGGGTCCCAGAACCACCAGCCACCCCAGCCGAGCTCGTAATACGCCCACCAGCTGCCGAGGGCGATGCCGATCGTCAGAAATAACCATGCGACCGTAGTCCAGGGTCGAGTCCAGCGCGCCCAGGTCTGATCCAGCTTGCCGCTGAGCATTGCCGCGATCGCAAACGCAAATGCCACGGAAAAGCCAACGTAGCCCGTGTAAAGCAGCGGTGGATGAATCGCAAGGCCCGGATCCTGCAGCAGCGGATTGAGGTCGGCACCGTCCATTGGCGGGATGGGCAGGCGATCGAAGGGGTTGGAGGTGCCCAGGGTAAAGAGTAGAAAGCCGCAGCTGATCAAACCGAGGACGCCAATGACGCGGGCCGTGAACAATTCGGGAATCTTGCGGCTGAACCACGCAACCGCCACCGTCCAGGCTGCCAGTAACAGCGCCCACAAGAGCAGCGATCCTTCGTGCGCACCCCATACCGCGGAAATCTTGTAAATCGTCGGCAGGGCCCGCTGTGAATTATTGGCAACATAGGCGACAGAAAAATCGCTCTCCAGGAATGCGACCGTCAGTAACACAAACGCCAGCAGACAAAAGAAGAATTGCCCCCAGGCCGTTGGCCTCGCCATGGCAATCAATACAGCGTCGTTTCGCGCCGCACCGATCAGCGGCAACGCCGATTGCAGTATTGCCAGGGAAAACGCCAGGATGAGCGCAAAATGTCCAATTTCAGGAATCATTGTTCGTTATTGTCCTTGTTTGATTCAGCATTCGCGGCTTCCTGCTCCTGCTTGGCCTGAGCTTCCTGGGCCGCCTTGTGACTGGCAAGCGTCTCCGCAACTTCCGGTGGCATGTAGTTTTCGTCGTGCTTCGCCAATACCGTGTCGGCAAGAAAATCACCATCGTCGTTCAAGCGACCGTGCGCGATGATTCCCTGTCCTTCGCGGAACAGGTCGGGGAGCACGCCGTCATACACGACCGTCAGGTGATCGACAGAATCGGTCAGATCAAACGCCACGCGCAGCTCGCCTTCCTCCCGTCGAACGCTACCGACCGAAACCAGTCCGCCCACGCGAAAGTTTCGGTTATTGGGAACCTTGCCCGCCTTTACGTCGCCAATTTCGACATAAAACATCATGTTTTCCTGGAATGCCCTGAGCGTCAGGGACGTGGCTACCAGGATTCCGATTGCCGCCAGGCCGACGGCCAGCATACGTTGTTGTCGCGGTGTCATTTCACTTCTTCCATTGCTTTTAGTCGTTGCTCTATTTCGCGATAAATCTTGTTCTGGTGGTTACGGGCCTGCCAGACGGTAACGATCATTACCGCCAGCGTGAGTCCAAAGGAACTCCAGACATAGACCCCGTAGTCTCCCATCGCCAATGCTTCCATTATGCTCGACCCTCCAGTGGCATGATCATTTTCTGCACCCAGCGCGATCTGCGCTCGCGTGCCAGCACTTCAGTACGCACCCGCTTCAGCAAGACGGCACCAAAAAACAGCGTGAATCCAAAAATCATGGCCAGGAGCGGATACAGCATATCCGTCGTGATGGCCGGTCCGCCCTCACGCACGAGCGTTGCCCCCTGGTGCAGGGAACTCCACCACTCCACGGAAAAATGAATGATTGGTATGTTGATGGCGCCGACGAGTGCCAATACCGCGCTGGACCGATCCGCCTTGGACTGGTCGTCGATCGCACCGCGAAGCGCCAGGTAACCAAAATAGAGAAACAGCAGAATCAACTCCGAGGTCAGTCGGGGATCACCCCATTCCCACCAGGTGCCCCACATCGGGCGCCCCCAGATCGATCCGGTCATCAAGGCGAGAAACGTGAACCAGGCGCCGATTGGTGCAGCCGCCGCCGCTACCGCATGCGCCAGCTTCATTCGCCAGATCAGTCCGATACCGGCCGAAATCGCCATCGTCATGTACGCCATCATTGACAGGTAAGCTGACGGTACGTGCACGTAGATGATGCGAAACGCATCCTTCTGCTGATAGTCCACCGGCGCAACGAAAAGGCCGGCGTATGTGCCATAGGCTATCAAAGCCAGTCCCGGCACCATGATCCAGGGATATATCTTGTTCGCCAGCTCATAAAAATGTGGCGGAGAAGCTAATCGATGAAAAAAAGTCCACATAGTCAGTTACGTCACTCGTTACTAATTTTAAGTGCGGCCGCAGCCGCAAAAGGCGCAAATACCATAGTCAATACGCTAAAAGCACCGAGAAAATAGATGCCGGCTGCCACGACATCGTTAGCGGCAGCCAGTGCCACCGTGCGCGCACCGAATATCAGCACCGGCATGGCCAGGGGCAGAATCAGCAGGCTTAGCAACGCATTACCGCGGTTCAGGCCCACAGTCAGTGCCGCACCTATGGAGCCCAGCAGGCTCAGGCTCACCGTTCCGAGCAGCAGGGTGACCATCATTATACCCACCGCGCGATCCGGCATCTGAAATGTCAGGGCTACCAGCGGTGACACGATTACCAGGGGCAGGCCACTGATCAGCCAGTGCTGGGTGGTCTTCGCCAAAACGAGCAATGGCAGAG
>DATCZF010000274.1:0-11915 GCA_036526055.1 Woeseiaceae bacterium | reverse complement strand
AGTTCGTTATGCCAGGTGGCGAAGCCGCAGCAGCGCCGCGATGGATAACGCGTCGGTGATCTCACCGGACTCGGCCATGCGCACGGCATCCCGTAACGGCAATCGCCGCACGTCGAGCACTTCGGTCTCGTCGAAAGCCGTTGGGCCTTCCGCAAGGTCCTCGGCAAGGTAGACGATGCCAACCTCGTCCGTGATCGAATTGCTGAGGTGCAGCTGCATGATTTCTGACCAGCGCGTCGCGCGCAAACCGGTTTCTTCGCGGAGTTCGCGCTTGGCGGCCGCGAGCGGGTCCTCGTGCAGAGGCGCGCCGCCCATTGGCAATTCCCAGGAGTACGCGCCGAGCGTGTAACGCTGCTGCCCGACGAGCCATGTATCGCCGTTCTCGGCGAGCGGCAGGATGGCAACAGCTCGGTTCTTGAAGCTGACCCGCCCGTAGCGGTTCTCGCCACCTGCCGGATTGATCACCTGCTCGTCGTATACCGTTATCCAGGGGTTGTCATAGACCGTTGTCGAGGTCAGCCGTTTCCATTTCATTTTGCCGCCGCCTGCCTATTGCACCGCCGGCTATGTTAACGCATTGCTACGCGCGGAATGCTGGTTCATAGTTAGCGCTCCCCGGACCTGGAGATACCTGACCGCAGTGCGGTAACAACGGCTGTCGAGATGAACGAACCGCAAGCGAAACTGACCGAGGGCTCGGTTGCCCGGCACCTGACCGTCATGACGCTGCCGGTACTCGGTGGCATTTTCGCGATGATGCTGCAGTCGTTTGCAGATGCCTATTTCATCGGCCAGGTTGGCGCCACCGAGCTGGCGGCGCTGAGTTTTGCGTTTCCCGTACTGATGGTGGTTACCAGCGTTGCCATCGGACTGGGCGCGGGCACATCGTCGGTGGTGGCCCGCGCGATCGGTTCGCAAAACCCACGGCGGGTACGGCGGCTGACGACGGACAGCCTGATCATTTCTTTCCTGATCACGATGGTCATCACCACCATCGGCATCATCCTGATCAATCCGCTGTTTCGTGCGATGGGCGTGCCCCCCGACATGATGCCGATGATCAGGGAGTACATGTTGATCCTGTACTTTGCCGTACCGTTCGTGGTCGTCGGCATGGTAGGGATGAGCGCCATGCGCGCGACCGGCGACACGATGCTGCCGAGCGTGCTCATGGTTGCCGCATCGGTGGGCACCATCGCCCTCGATCCGATCCTGATTTTCGGGCTCGGGCCGGTGCCCGCGATGGAATTGAACGGGGCGGCGCTGGCGCTGGCGTTGTCACGAATAATCCTCTGCCTTTGCGGCATCGGCTACCTGCACTGGCGGCTCGGCATGCTCAGTTTCAGCAAGCCGGACATGGCGGAGATGAGGGAGTCCTGGCGGGATATTTCGCACGTCGGCATTCCTGCTGCGGCGACCAACGCCATCATTCCGCTGTGTATCGGCGTGATTACGGCGATGCTGGCGCGCCATGGCCCGGAAGTGGTGGCAGGCTTTGGTGTTGCCAGCCGCATCGAGTCGATGACGCTGGTCATGTTTTACGCGATGTCGGCCATCATCGGACCGTTCGTCGGACAAAACCTGTCCGCGCGCAAGACGGAGCGAATTTTCGAGGCGTTGCGACTGTGCGTCTACTTCAGCCTGGCCTTCGGCCTGGTCGCTGCAGTCCTGCTGGCGGTTTTTGGCGAGCCGCTCTCTGCGTTGTTCAGCGAGAATGCCGAGGTCGTCAGGGTATCGTCCCTGTTTCTCCTGATCGCCCCGATCGGCTACGGCGCCTACGGCATGGTGATGGTAATGAACGCGTCCTTCAACGGCATGGCCCGGCCCATGCCTGCCGTTGCCGTCAGCGTCATTCGCATGGGCGTGATCTACGTGCCGATCGCTTTCGTTGCCGATCGGCTGATCGGCATCGAGGGGATTTTCGCCGCCTACACGATCGCGAATATTCTCACCGGCATTCTCGCGTACGCCTGGGCCCGGCGAACGGTTGCGGATCAGGCGGCCGCAGACGAACCGCTGGATCAACCGGTCGCTGCAGTCACGATCACCGAGTCGAGTCAGCAGACCTAGACACCGGCCAGCGGCGCCACGCGCTTTTTATAGTAGTAATGCATGCCGATGCCCCGGCTCGCCATGAACAGCAGAAACGCCAGCCACAGCCCGTGATTGCCGAGCGGTTGCAGCAAGTACCACGCGGGTAAAAAGATGCCGAATGTGGATACCAGCATGATGTCGCGCATTTCCCGCGCACGGGTCGCGCCAACGTAGACCCCGTCATAGAGGAACGACCAGGCCGAAATCAATGGCGAGGCGACAATCCATGGCAGGAACTGCAGCGTTGTCGCGCGAACGTCAGGCAGGTCTGTCATGACGCGAATGAAAAGCGGTCCGCCAACGATGAAAAGCAGGCTGAAACCGCCGGCGATCAGCACTGACCAGCGCAGCGACAGCCTGACGGCCTGTTGCAGCGCCGCGCGGTCGCGCGCTCCGATTGCTCTGCCAACCAGGGCCTCGGCTGCATGAGCGATGCCGTCCAGCGCAAACGACAACAGGTGCTGCAGGTTCATCAATATGGCGTTGGCCGCCAGCACCAGCCCGCCCAGCCGGGCTCCCTGGGCCGTGATGAACGTAAAGGTGAACATCAGCGCCAGCGTGCGCACGAGGAGCTGGGCGTTGATCGCAAAGAAGCCGCGATAGCGGCGCGGCTGCATCAACGCGTCCAGTTGCCAGGAGCCGCCATAAGTTCGTAAAACCCTTGCCGCAAAGTAGAGGCCGACGAGGAGCCCGGCAATTTCGGCGAGCACGGAGGCGGCTGCCACGCCGGCAACCTTCATGCCGAGAAAGACGACGAACAGAATATCGAGTGCGATATTGGTCAGGTTGATCACCAGCATGATCAGGAAAGGCACGCGTGCATCCTGCAGCCCGATGAACCAGCCGATGAGCGCAAAATTGAGCAGCGTGGCAGGTGCGCTCCAGATACGCACCGCGAAATATTCGTAGGCCCAGCGACTGATGCCGGCGTCAGCAGCGACGAGGTTGACGGCAAATTGCCCGAGCGGGCGGTGCACGATCAACAGCAACGCCGCGATGAGCAAGGCAACGACAGCGGCCTGGCCCAGCGCCTCGCGCACGCCATCCGCATCATTGGCGCCGAAGCGCTGCGCGGCGATGCCGGTCGTCCCCATGCGCAGGAAGTTCACGCCGGTGTAGAGGATGCCGAAAATCGTCGCCCCGACAGCGACCGCCGCGAGGTATACCGCATCGTCCAGGTGTCCCGTCACGCCGGTATCCACCATACCCAGCAGGGGCACGGTGATGTTGGAGAGCATCATGGGCGCGGCGATGCGCCACACATGCCGGTTGGCCGGGAGGTCCATCGCTTGAGGCTCCTGGTTGCACGCGGCAGGACGAGGCTGCCGCGCGGTATCAGAAAGCGTTTACGCCGGTCAGTTCCTTGCCGACGACGAGCTGGTGCACGGTTTCCGTGCCTTCATAGGTAATCACGCTTTCGAGGTTCAGCATGTGACGAATCGGCACGTATTCTGCACTGATTCCCGCACCGCCCAGCATGTCACGCGCGTCGCGAGCGATATCGAGCGCCATGCGCACGTTGTTCCATTTCGCCAGCGACACCTGCGTCGGTCGCAGGCGACCCTGGTCCTTGAGGCGACCGAGTTGCAACGCCAGCAGCTGACCGGTGGTGATGCGACGGGCCATGTCCGCCAGGCGCTCCTGGATGGCCTGGTTATGCGACAACGGACGGCCGAAAAGGATGCGATCCTGCGAATAGCGAAGCACTTCGTCGAGGCACGCCTGTGCCGCGCCGATCGCCCCCCAGGCGATGCCATAGCGCGCCTGGGTCAGGCAGCTCAATGGGCCCTTCAGGCCGCTAACGCCCGGCAGCACGTTGCTCTCCGGAACGCGAACGTTATCGAAAAACAGTGCGGAGGTGATCGATGCGCGCAGCGAGAATTTGTTGTGAATCTCCTGGGCGGCGAAACCAGGCATGTCTTTTTCGACGATAAAGCCCTTGATGCCGTCGTCAGTCATTGCCCAGACGACAGCAGCATCCGCGATATTGCCGTTGGTGATCCACATTTTCGAGCCGTTGATCACCCAGTCGCTGCCATCGCGCTTTGCATGGGTTTTCATGTTGGCCGGATCCGACCCGCCATGCGGCTCGGTCAGACCAAAGCAGCCGATCGCCTCGCCACGGGCCATCGCCGGCAACCAGCGCTGTTTCTGTTCTTCGGATCCGTAGGAATAAATCGGGTACATCACCAGGCTGCTTTGCACGGAGACAAAGCTGCGCAGTCCGGAATCGCCGCGCTCGAGTTCCTGGCAAATCAGGCCATAACAGATGCCGTTTAAGCCGGCGCAGTCGTAGCCGTCGATAGAGCTGCCCAGCAGGCCGAGTTCGGCGACCTGGGAAATCAGCTCGCGAGGGAAGGAGTGATTCTCAAAAGCCTCGCGTATGACCGGCAGCACCTTGTCATCGACAAAACGGGCGACGGTATCCTGAACCATGCGCTCTTCGTCGGACAGTTCGGCGCGGACATCAAAGAGGTCCATCGGGTTAAGGGCAGAACCCTTTCTGGTGGAATCGGAAGTGGCCACGGAAGCTCCTGGCGTGTCAGTCAAAAACAGGGTGCAGATTCTAGCCCAAAGGGCTCACCGGGTCAGCGGGAATTTCCTAGTAAGGAATGCGCAACTTGCGGAAAAGGTCGGAAAGCAGCCATAACGGGCCCAGCATGACGAACAACAGGTGGCGCCGCAGGAAGCTGCCGTCGAAGTCCCGATCGCGTGACAGCCATAAGGCCAGGACGCCCGCTGAGAAGAGGCAGAAGGCCGCCCAGGGCAACGGAATCGGCGTCAACGCCGTGATACGAATCTCCAGTGCGATCAGCCCGAGTGTAAAAGGCAGCATGCCGATTGCCAGCGGCACGGAAATCACGAAGTAATAGACGGTCGCGGCAAGCAGAAAGGTCGAGCCCCAGTTCAGGACCGGCGATATTGCGCGAAACGCCTCAGGCACCGGAAGCGACCATAACAGGCCGACCAGGCCGATAATCACCGCAAACACGCCCAGCCAGTAGATTACCGGCCAATCGACCTGCTGCTGGTCTTCGCGGAATTCGCCCAGCCATTTCTCGGCTTCGTTCATTCGCTCGTCTCTTCGTATCGGCAGCGGTATTGTAACGCCTGGAAAGTTATGCGTGTTAAGTCGCCGTTCAGCTGGCGGCGCACTACAATAGTGTCGTGACTGCCCGGAGTGGAACCTGTTCTGCGCCGGACAGTCAAAACGCGGGGCTGTTACAGAGGCCCGGCTCGAGGTTCTCAGGGAGAAGTGCAATGAATTCGAAGACCGTAAAAATGGCAGCTGCAGTGACCGCAATCAGCGCGGTTCTCGCCGGTTGCGAGACACTGGATGCATACACGCGCGAGTCACAGACAAGCAGCGCAACCAAGGGCGCGATCATCGGTGCGGTCTCGGGAGCCGTCGTTGGCCTGGTGTCCGGTGACGATGCTGTCGAACGTCGCCAGCGCGCGCTGATCGGCGCCGGTGTCGGCGCACTGGCAGGTGCCGCGATCGGCAATTACATGGATCAGCAGGAGGCGCGGCTGCGTGCCGAGCTCGAGGGGACCGGCGTCAGCGTTACTCGCATGGGCGACAACATCACGTTGAACATGCCCGGCAACGTCACTTTCGCCACTAACAGCGCCGATCTCAGCCCGCAATTCTTTGGCGTGCTGACCTCTGTGTCGAAAGTGATGAAAGAGTATGACAAGACGGTCGTCGAAGTCGCCGGACACACGGATTCCGACGGCAGCCAGGATTATAACCAGGGCCTGTCCCAGCGGCGCGCCGGCTCTGTCGCGCAGTACCTGCAGTCCCAGGGAATCAATACGCAGCGCCTGATCACGATCGGCCTGGGCGAAACAATGCCGGTCGCAGACAATGCCACGGCTGCAGGCAAGCAGGCGAATCGCCGCGTAGAGATCACGATGGTGCCGATTACTGCCTGAATGGCTTAGGCAGATCCCTGATATTGCGCGCAAAAAAAAGCCCCGACATTGTCGGGGCTTTTTTCATCGGGACGGAATCTGTCAGTTCGCCATCGCGTCGCGCAGTTTCTTGATCGCGTTGCTTTCAATCTGGCGAATACGTTCTGCGGACACGCCATACTCAGCAGCGAGTTCGTGCAGCGTGCGTTTGTTTTCGCTTAGCCAGCGACTCTCCAGGATTGCGCGACTGCGTTCATCGAGAACGTCGAGGGCACGTGTCATGCGCTCGGTCGCATCGTCTTCCCAGTCCGCGTTTTCGAGGATGATCGCGGGGTCCGCATTCGGGCTCGGCAGGTAAGCGGCGGGAACGAAATCGTTTTCCTCGCTGTTGGCCTCCGGCAGCGGGTCAAAGCCCGCATCACGCGCGTGCAGACGCTGCTCCATCTCTGTAACTTCGGCAGGGCTTACACCAAGGTCACGGGCGACGGCCTGGGTTTCCTCGTGCGATAACCAGGACAGCGATTTCTTCGCCTTGCGCAGGTTGAAAAACAGTTTGCGTTGCGCCTTGGTGGTCGCAACTTTCACGACGCGCCAGTTGCGCAGGACATACTCGTGAATCTCGGCGCGAATCCAGTGCACGGCGAACGACACCAGCCGCACACCCACATCGGGATCAAAGCGCTTGACGGCTTTCATCAATCCGACGTTGCCTTCCTGTACCAGGTCGCTCATCGGCAGCCCGTAGCCGCGATAGCCTTTGGCGATATGCACAACGAAACGAAGGTGCGCCATAACGAGCGAGCGCGCTGCTTCCAGGTCGCCATCGTCACGAAAACGGCGGGACAGCAGCTGTTCCTCATCCTTGCTGAGAACGGGCACGGCGCCGACGGCCTGAATGTAGGCATCGAGGCTGCCGACCGGGCCAGCCAAAATCACGTCATGGTTTCGTGTTGCAACTGCGGTTGTCATCGATTTCCTTACCTCCCACAAGGGTTGCGGATTTTAGCACTCTGCCGCTTAGAGTGCTAATAGCCGCTTCGGTTCCGCAGCGAACCACACGAAAAATCGCAAAAAAAACAGAATTTTATAAATACCCCGCCGGGCCTGGATGGCCTCCAGGCGGCGCGGTTACTGGGAATTTGCGCGATCTGGGCGCTAGCGGGGCTCGATTCGGCGCATATGGCGGGTGGCGGCCGTCCAGGAGCCCGTGAGGCCGAGAAAGACCCCCACACCGAGAACGACCAGGCTTTCGGTCGGTTCGAGTGCAAGGAGCGCGAAGCTGTTGCCATACAGGCCGGCAAGCCGGCTGACCGGCGCCGCTATCAGGTGCAGGCCATAGCTGACGAGCGCGAGCGCCATGAGTCCCCCGCCGAGGCCATACCACAGGCCGGAATAGAGGAATGGCCGCCGAATAAAGCTGTTGCTTGCGCCAATCAGCTTGGTCACCTCGATTTCTTCGCGGCGATTCTGAATATCCAGTCGAATGGTATTGCCGATAATGACGATGATGGCCATGCCGAGCAGCACCGCTGCCATCAGGCCGGCGCGTTCGGCGATTTCGAGAAAGGCGTGAAAACGCTGCACCCACTCGGTGTCGACCTGCACGAGATCCGTTTCCGCGAGGTTGGCCAATTCCTCCTGCAGGGTTTGCATGGCCGATGCCGTGTTGGCCGGCGAGGGCCGCACGGTCAATGCATGCGGCAGCGGGTTCGTGGCCAGGTGATCGAGCGCATCGCCAAACCCGGATTCCCGTTTGAAGTCTCTCAGCGCGTCGTCGGCAGACACCACCGCAACGGACAGCACGTCGGCACGCTGCTCGATCAGGGCGGCGATTTTTTCCGCCTGCTGCAGCGATGTGTCCATCTTCAGGTAGATGGAAAAATCGAGGGCGTTTTCCCAACTGCCGCTGATGGCCTCCGCATTCTTGATGACCAGGTGCAGCGAGGCCGGCAAGGCCAGTGTTACGGCAATGACGAGCAGCGTCATCAGGCTGGCGAAGGGCTGGCGGACGAGCCTGCCCAGTGAGCCCAGCGCCGTACTGGCATGCCGCAGGATCCAGTTCGTCAGCGGGCCGGATTTCTTCAGCGGCGTCATTGTTTCCGTGGGCCGTCTCATAGCCAACTCTCGGGCTCTTCGCCCGTCGCCTCCAGCTCCGCGAAATAATCGTCGACGGCGGTGTCTTCCCGTTCCGCTTGCAAGTGACCTTTTTCCAGGGCGATGCGGCGGCACCCCATGCGGTCGATCAACGCAACGTCATGACTGGCAATCAATACTGTCACGCCAACTTCGTTGAAGCGGCGAAAGATGCGCATGACCTCAAAGGAAAGGTCGGGATCGAGGTTGCCCGTCGGCTCATCTGCAATCAGCAGCTTGGGCCGCGTGACGATCGCGCGCGCGATACCAACGCGTTGTTGCTCGCCCGTCGACAGCGTGGCGGGGCGCTGTTTTTCCTTGGTCAACAGCCCGACCTGGTCGAGCGCAGCGCGCACGCGGCGTCCGGCTTCACGTGGCCCGACTCCCGCGATGATGAGTGGCAGCGCGACGTTATCGAATACCGGGCGGTCATGCAGCAGGCGATGATCCTGAAAAACCATGCCGATTTCGCGACGGTAGGCCGGAATTTTTCTGCGCGATACCTTGCGGGTGTTGCGGCCATCGACAATCACCTGGCCGCTGGTGGGGCGCTCTATCAAGGCAATCAGCTTGAGCAGGGTGCTCTTGCCGGCGCCGGAATGGCCGGTCACGAAGACCATCTCGCCGCGTTCTACGTCGATGCTGAGGTGCTGCAGGGCTTCGTGGCCACCGGGGTATCGTTTGCTGACGTCCTCAAAACGTATCACGGGATTTCTCAGTCCTTTCTGCTGGCAAGCAGCGCATCGACATACTCTTCGGCAACAAACGGCTGCATATCTTCCGCCGCCTCGCCAATACCGATAAATCTTACCGGAATTCCCAGTTGCTCAGCGACCGACAGCAGGATGCCGCCGCGTGCCGTGCCGTCCAGCTTGGTGATCGTAATCCCGGTTACGCCGAGCGCCTCGTGAAACTTGCGCGCCTGTACCAGGGCGTTCTGGCCGAGGCCGGCATCCAGCACCAGCATGACTTCGTGTGGCGCCGTCGGGTCCTGCTTGCCAATGACGCGCTTGATTTTGCGCAGCTCATCCATCAATCCCTGCTGCGTCTGCAGGCGACCGGCGGTATCGGCCAGCAGCACGTCGATGCCGCGCGCCCGCGCGGCTTCACATGCGTCGAACAGGACGGCGGCGGGGTCGGCGCCCGACTGCTGGGCGATGACGGGGACGCCGTTACGCTCGCCCCAGGCCTGCAGCTGCTCGATAGCGGCGGCACGAAATGTATCCCCGGCCGCGAGCATCACGCTGAGGCCCTCGTCCATGAACCGGCGCGCAAGCTTGCCGATGGTGGTCGTTTTGCCGGCGCCATTGACGCCCGCCATCAGGATCACAAACGGGCGCGGGCTATCGGGAATTTCCAGCGGCGCCTCAACCGGTCGCAGGATCTCCAGCAGCGCACTGCGCAGGCCGTTGCGCAGCGCATTGAGATCCTTGAGCTCGCGGCGCGCGAGCTTGCGCTGCAACTGCGCGATGATTGCTTCCGTGGTGGCGACGCCGAGATCCGCCATCACGAGCTCGGCTTCGAGCTCCTCGAGCACGTCCTCATCAATCTTGCCGCCGGGGGCAAGCTTGGTGAGATCATAGGTCAGCCAGGAGTCGCCTTTGTTGATTCGAGCCCGCAGGCGCCTGATAAAACCGGCTTTCTCCGGTGACTCTGCAGGCTGGTCGGCGCGTTTTCCAAACATACAAATCTTTTTCTAAGGGCCTTCGATAACCTAGACTAGGGCCATGGGTAAAATTTCAGCTCGGGGTCGCCGGTGACGAAACGTAAAAAGCGAGACGCAAACGCCGCCAATGGCCCACCCGGAAGGCTGCGTATTGTAGCCGGAAAGTGGCGCGGACGCCTTCTGCCCGTGGCGGATGTCCCGGGATTGCGGCCTACTTCCGAGCGCGTGCGAGAAACCCTGTTCAACTGGTTGCAGCCGAAAATCGAGGGCGCACGCTGCCTTGATCTGTATGCCGGCACCGGCGCACTGGGCTTCGAGGCGCTGTCGAGAGGCGCAGGAGAAGTTGTTTTTGTGGAGCTGTCGCCCGTCGCCGTTGCGGCATTGCGCAAGGCGGAATACGTTCTGCATGCGGATGACGCGATGATCCATGCCGACGAAGCGATCCATTTTCTCGAGTCTCATAACGAAGTGCCTTTTGATATCGTGTTTCTTGACCCGCCATTCGACAACGCGCCGCTCGACACGCTGTGCGGGCTTCTCCAGGCGGACGTGGTTGACGGTGCGCTGATCTATATAGAGCGCAGCAAGGATCAGCCGGCGCCGCAGCTCCCTGAGGGATGGGAGGTCGTACACGAGAAAACGGCCGGCATGGTAGTGTATTCGCTGGTGTCGGTACACAAGCCCTCTGCCGAGGAAGACGAAGAAGAACAGGCCATCCAGGGAGTGCCCGAATGACAGTTGCTGCAATGTATCCCGGAACGTTCGACCCGATGACACTCGGTCACGAAGACCTCGTCAGGCGGGCCGCCGCGATTTTTTCGAAGGTGGTCATCGCCGTCGCCGCCAATCCCGGCAAGACGCCGATGTTTTCGCTGGAGGAAAGAGTCTCCCTGGCGCGCAGTGTGCTGGCGGATTACGACAACGTCGAGGTTGTTGGTTACGAGGGACTCACGATCGAGTTCGCCCTGCAAAACGATCTGCAGGTCATCATGCGTGGCCTGCGCGCAATTTCTGACTTCGAATATGAATTTCAGCTGGCCAACATGAACCGCCATCTGACCGACGACGTGGAGACCGTATTCCTCACGCCGACGGAAAAATACACATTCATTTCATCCAGCATGGTGCGTGAAATCTGCATGCTGGGCGGAGATGTCTCCGAGTTCGTCTCACCGGTTGTGCGTGACGCGATGGTGGCGCGCTGCCGATCGATCAGCGCTTAACGCTGGCAGCGCCTGCAGAAATACGTCGCGCGCTGGCCCTGCACGATACGCCGAATCGGCGCACGGCATTCGCGGCAGGGCGAGTCCTCCCTGTCATAAACGCACAAATCCTGCTGGAAATAGCCCGGCTCGCCATCGCTGCCGAGGAAATCCCGCAGGGTCGTTCCGCCTGCCTGTATCGCCTCCGCAAGGACCTCCTTGATCGTCGCGGCCAGCCTGTCGGCGCGCACTCGCGACACCCGTTGTGCCTGGCGCCGCGGATCGATGCCGGCGCGAAACAGGGATTCGCTGGCATAGATGTTGCCGACGCCAACCACGATGTTGGCATTCATGATGAATTGCTTGATGGCGACCTTGCGGCCACGTGCGCGTTGCCACAGGTAGGCGCCGTCAAAATCGCCGCTCAGCGGCTCCGGGCCGAGATTGCACAGCAGCCGATGCTTCGTCGGGTCGCGCGCCCATAACAGGCTGCCGAAACGACGCGCGTCGTTGAAGCGAAGCAGCAGCCCATTGGCAAATTCGATGTCGACATGGTCATGCGTTGTCGCGGGCGTGCCGTGCTTGACGATACACAGCCGTCCCGACATGCCGAGGTGCAGCAGCATCGTGCCGGTCGCGGTTTTAAAGAGCAGGTATTTCGCGCGCCGCTCGAGAGTGTCGATCGTCTGGCCTGGCAGCTCACGACTGATCGCCGCCGATATCGGCCAGCGCAGCTGCCGTTGACGAATCGTGACCTTGCTGACTTTGTTGCCGACCACATACGGGGAGATTCCACGTCGGCTTGTTTCTACTTCCGGCAGTTCAGGCATAGGCGTCAGAGGATGAGAGTGAGACTGTGCCAACTGTATAACGGGGCTGCCGCAGCGCAAAGCGTCGCGCGCGTG
>DATCZF010000273.1:0-4278 GCA_036526055.1 Woeseiaceae bacterium | reverse complement strand
CGCCATCCTGGAAACGGACGTCTGACGCCGCCCATTCGATGTCAAGAAAGACGAAAACGTTAATAGTCAACAGCAGGTAGACGGTGTACTTAAAGAGCATAAATACACGTTCTCGGTTGATATTCACGCGTTCCATGTCCTCTTGTTCAAGCCCGCGGGATGCGGGCATTCTGCCAGCAATCTGCCGAGTGAGCCATGAGTTTTTCCGGTCGCTGCAGGACCCCTGTGCGAGCTCCAATGCCCGCAAACGTTGCCACAGGCAAACATCAGGCAAGCATCAGGCATAAGTCATCGAGCCCTCATGTCCGTTCAGCAGAGGCGGGCAATACTGCACCCTCGAATACACGATAGTGACGAGGGGTCGCGATGAAAATGCTTGCGAAATCAATAAACCGGAATCCTGAAGCGCGGCAAGGCGCATCAGACACAGCCGAGGAGGCTGCACTGCGCCGCTGGGAAGGTATCGGCAAGCCTGCGGCGCAGGACGAGTTGCTCGGTGCATACGCGCGAAACGCCGCGGCTGGATTTGGCTGCAATATCGAAAACTATATTGGCACAGTCAATATTCCGCTGGGCGTCGCCGGGCCACTGACTGTGCATGGTGACGAAGGCACGGCATCTTATCGGTACCCGCTGGCGACCACTGAAGCTGCCCTGGTAGCGTCATACAATCGCGGGTGTTTCGTCATCAGCCTTGCCGGTGGTTGCCAAAGCCGGGTTGTCGCTCGCGGCCTTGCGCGGACGCCGATGTTCGCGTTCCGGTCTCTTCCCGAGGCCATTACGTTCTCCGAATGGCTGGAAACCCAATTAGCGACGCTGCAGGCAATCACTCGCGAGGGTTCCGGGCATTGTCGCCTTCTGGCGGTGAACGGCGTGATCGAAGGCAACCATGTCTACGTCAGACTGGATTTCACGACCGGAGATGCGTCCGGACAGAATATGGTGACGTTTGCGGCCGAAGCGATTTGCCGGTGGTTGCTGGATAACGCGTTTGTCAGGCCAGTGTCCTGGTTTCTCGAGGCCAATTTATCGGGCGACAAAAAGGCGACAGCACAGGTGCTTGCCGGCGTGCGGGGGCAAAAAGCCATCAGTGAGGTCGTCATCCCGAGAACGCTGGTCGAAAGCCGTTTGCACACCAGTCCCGAGCGCATGGTTGACTACTGGGCGGCAGGTTCAATCGGCTCGGTCATGGCGGGTGCGATAGGCGCCCAGGGACATTATGCCAACGGCCTGGCGGCCCTGTACCTGGCCTGTGGCCAGGATGTTGCCTGTGTTGCCGAGTCGGCGGCCGGTATCACCAGGATGGCGTTGACGAACGACAGCGACCTGTATGTGAGCGTGACCCTGCCGAACCTGATGCTTGCCACCGTGGGCGGCGGCACACACCTGCCTTTCGCGCAAGCGTGCCTCGACATTCTTGGGCTCGCCGGTCCGGGTAATAACTCACGTTTCGGTGAGGCCACCGCGGGACTCATTCTCGCCGGGGAGATTTCCATCGTAGCGGCATTGTGTGCCCACCACTTTGCCGATGCGCATCGGCAATTTGCGCGGCGCACGGTCAATTTCAGGGGGGCAGGCGATGAATAGGGAAAGCAATCGCTGGTGGATCTATTTGCAGGAACGATTTCCGCTGCCCGCTCATGGGCCCATGGTCGTCGTGTTTTGCCTTGCATTATTCGGTTTTTCCGCGGGGCCAGATGCAGCGTGGCCCGAGCAGACATCGTTCTTGCTGGGTGTCGCATTTGTCCTGGTGCTCAGCCTGTTCTTTCAGTTGCGTGTGGCCGATGAATTCAAGGATGCGGATATCGACAGGCGGTTCCGTGCTCACCGACCAGTACCCCGGGGGCTCGTGTCACTGCAGGAATTGGCCTGCGTTGGCATGGCGTTGGCTTTTTTACAGGCGGGATTGGCGCTGATTGTGGATTGGCGGCTGGCCCTGATCCTGGTCGGGACCTGGGCATACATGGGATTGATGACAGTCGAGTTTTTTGTGCCTGACTGGCTTAAAGCCAGGCCGCTGATCTACCTGCTGAGCCATATGCTGGTCATGCCGATGATTGCCTTGCTTGCGAGCGCTGCGTACTGGCTGCCGCAGGGAAGCTTCGTGCCCGACGGGCTTGGCTGGCTATTAGGCGGATCGTTTTTCCTTGGGATCGTTCTGGAAATCGGCCGCAAATTGCGGGCGCCTGCGGACGAAGAGAGCGGCGTCGAAACCTACAGCGCGTCATGGGGTGTTCCCATGGCAACGGTTACGTGGGCTGTTTCGGGGTGTTTGGCAGCGGTGGCATTCACGGCGGCGCTGGGGCTGGACCAGTTCGTCCTGCTCGCCGCATTGGGTGCAGCGCTGCTGTTCGCGTGCTTCATGGTACTTGCGGGCTTCATTTCACGGGGCGGGATTGTTGCCGGCCGCGTGGAAGGCTTGTCCGGGCTGTACGTGCTGATGTTGTACCTGGCCTTGGTCGCCGGGCCACTTTTCAACTAAGACGAGGATTCCGACGATGACCTGCAATTTCGAAAACTCCGCGACCGCCAACCCCGCGGTCGGCAACAAAGCACTGAGACTGGCACAGTTAAGGCAAGCTGGATTTTGCGTGCCCGATTTTTTTGTGGCCATGGATCCCGCCGCCGAGGTCAGTTCGGCTGACCCACAAGTTCGGCAGGCGCTTGCATTGCAGTTGCAAAAACTGGGGGGTAACAAATTCGCGGTGCGCTCTTCGTCACTGGACGAGGACCTGTCCGGCAGTACCTTTGCAGGACAATTCGACAGCTTCCTCGATGTGCCAGCCGCGGAGGTTCTGTCGCATATCGCCAGGGTTGTGGCATCTGCGCAAAACCCTCATCTTCGCGAATACTTCAAATCGCGCGGCTTCAAAGGAGAGGTGCGTGCTCCGGCGGTCATTGTGCAACGCATGGTTGCCGCCACCGCGGCAGGAGTAGCATTTGCCGTCGACCCGGTCAGCGGTAACCGGGATGCGATCATCGTTGCGGCCGTCAGGGGTACTGGCGAAAAACTCGTCAGCGGCGAGGTCCAGGGTGAATCCTGGCGCATCCTGCCTGGCGGTGAGATCGAGTGCACCGATGGCGCGGAATCGTCGGGTCGGCCGGTGTTGAGCCAGCGGCAATTGAAAAAAATTGCCAGGCTGGTGAAACAGGTGAGCAGCGCGGTAGGCACGCCGCAGGACATCGAGTGGGCATTCGCTGGCAGCAAGCTGTTTCTGTTACAAAGCCGCGAGATTACCGCCGTGGGACCGGCGGTTGCTCGGGAGGAGCACTACGCGCTTTGGGACAATAGCAATATTGTCGAGAGTTACGGCGGCGTAACAACGCCACTGACATTTTCTGTCGCGCGAACGGCATACCGGGAGGCGTACCGGCATTATTGCCTGGTTGTCGGCATGGGCCAAAAAACCGTCGAGGACAATGCGCAAACGTTTGACCAGATGATCGGGCTGCTCAGGGGGCGCGTCTATTACAACCTGCTTAACTGGTATCGGCTGCTGATGCTGACACCGGGCTTTCGCTACAACAAACGGTTCATGGAGCAGATGATGGGTGTGACCGAAAGCCTGCCTGCGGGTGTCCTGCCCCCGGCGCAGTCCGGCAGGCGCGGCGCCAGCGCACTGGCATCGCTCGGCATCATGCGGGTGGGCTGGCGGATGCTGCGGCGCTTGCCGGTGCACGATCGCCGGGTGCGCCGCTTTCATCAGCGCATCGATGCCGCTTTGGCACCCCGGGACTTGTCCGCGCGCAACCTGGCAGAACTGCTGCAGGAGTTTGATGATCTCCAAGCCCGCGTGATTCCCGCCTGGGAAACGCCGCTGCTGAATGACATGTACTGCATGATCTTCCATGGCTTGTTACGGGCACTGACCAGGCGCTGGCTGCCGCAGGACTGCAGCGAGTTGCACAACGACCTCGTGGCCGGTGAGGCCGGCATCATCAGCATGCAGCCAGTCCGGCGAATGCAGGCGATGGCAGCCCTGGTCGCCCCGCAACCCGGGCTGGCGGAGCTGTTCGTGACCGGCACTCGAGAACAGGTCGAGGAAGCCATGCTGAACAGTCCCGAGCTGCGATCAGCCTGTGATGATTACCTGGCTATCTTCGGCGACCGTTGCCTGGACGAGCTGAAGCTGGAAAGTGCGACACTGACAGACGATCCCACGCCGCTGTTTCGTGCCGTGGGCCAGCTTGCTGTAAGCCTGCGTTCTGATCGTGGAAACCGTTCCGCCCGCCCGGTGCGGCCTGACCCGGAGTCCCGCCTGAATGAGGCACTGGCCG
>DATCZF010000272.1:0-2384 GCA_036526055.1 Woeseiaceae bacterium | reverse complement strand
TCGACGCGATAGTGATAAGACTTGTCCGGGTCGATCAACTCCCCTGACACGGCGTCGCAACCCAGGTTGAGACCATAGCCGATGAGCTTCAGCAGCTCGCCCTCAAATCTGCGCAACGTTGCCGACAGCTGCTCACCCGCGGACAACGCCCTGATCGTCTTGTCATACAAGTCGAATACGTCGGGCTGCGGATCATGCTTGTGCAGCAGGTTCAACAGCAATTCATTCACATAGTAGCCGGACAGGAGTCCCTTGCCCGTTAGCACCAGCGGTGCGCCGGCTATTTCGGCTCCCGTCAGGGTGCCGAGATCAGACCGAATGACCCATGACATGCGCAATGCCAGGAACGGCCGCAGAACACCGCGGTACCGCGACTTGCCGCCGCGACTGCCTCGTGCCACGAGCGCAAGGCGACCATGCTCCTGGGTGAGGATTTCGAGGATCTGGCTCGAGTCCCTGAAAGCGCGGTGGTGCAACAGGAATGCGGGGTGATCCAGCACCCTTTTACTGTTGATCATGGTCCTGCCCTGCCCATCGCAACCAGCATCGCCTTTTACTCGTAGCCAAGCCGCGCCAGGTCCTGTTCGCTGTCCGCCCAGTTTTCCTTGACCTTGACCCACAGCTCCAGATGCACGGGCACGCCAGCCTGCTTTTTAATGGCAAGGCGCGCCGAACGGCCAATTTCCTTGAGCATGCTGCCGCCCTTGCCGACAACGATGCCTTTCTGCCCGGCCCGTTCCACCCAAATCGTTGCATGGACGTCGATGCCTGTCGCCGACTTCTCGTAGAGCTCTATCTGTACGCTCAGGCCGTACGGTAATTCCTGCTGCAAAAACAGCGTGAGTTTTTCTCGAATGAGTTCCGCCACGCGAAAGGATTCACTGCGATCTGTCAGCATTTCTACAGGATACAAGGCAGGGGACACGGGCAGGAATGCCGGAATCAATGCCAATAGCTCGTCGAGATTCAGGCGCCGTTGCGCCGATATCGGTATGACCTCGGCAAAATCATGCCGCTCCGCCATGGCCGCGATCAGCGGCAACAATTTATCCTTTGGTTTGACCTCGTCGATCTTGTTCATCACGGCAACGACCGGTCTGCCGGCCTGCTTTATTCGGTCGAGCGCCGCTCGATCCTCATCCGTGAAGCGAAACGCCTCGGTGACGAACAGTACGAGGTCCGCATCAGCCAGCGCGTTGACTGCAGCCTTGTTCATCATGCGGTTCATCGCTTTGCCCGCGTTGCGATGCAGACCCGGCGTATCGACAAAAATAGCCTGATAATCGGGCTGCGTGTACACAGCGCTGATCCGATGACGGGTGGTTTGCGGCTTTGGCGTAACAATACTGATCTTGGTGCCCATGATGGCGTTGATCAGCGTCGACTTACCCACATTCGGCCTGCCGACGACGGCGATAAATCCGCAACGGTGTTCGGGTTTACTCATCGCTCAGCCTTCCTGCCTTGCCTGAATGGCCTCGAGCATATGGGTTGCCGCAGCCTGTTCGGCTTTGCGGCGCGTCGAGCCCTGACCCTCGCAGCGCAGCCCGAGATGCTCGACAACGCACTCCACAAGAAACTCCTGCTGATGCGGTTTGCCGGTAACCTCGATCAGGCTGTAGACCGGCAGTTCGGCCTGCTGACCCTGGAGAATTTCCTGTAGCGTGGTTTTTGCATCCTTCAGCGAATCCTCGTCCGGCAAACTGTGCAACAGTTCATGGTACGCGCGAAGAATAATGCGGCGCGCTTCTGCAAATCCGGCATCGAGAAAAACTCCACCAAAGATCGCCTCGAGTGCATCGGCAAGGATTGATTCGCGCCGATGGCCACCGGATTTCAATTCCCCGCCGCCCAGAAAGATGTGCTCACCAATTCCCATTTCCCGGGCCAGGGTGGCGAGCGTCTCATCGTTAACGAGGGACGCGCGCAAGCGGGTCAGAATGCCTTCCGGCGCATCAGGTTTAGCCTTGTACAAGGCTTCGGCGATGACGAAATTCAAGACCGAATCGCCAAGAAATTCGAGGCGTTCGTTATTGCCGCCGGTAACGCTCCTGTGCGTCAACGCAATGCGCAGCAGATCCTCGTTGGCAAACTCGTAATCGAAATTGTCTTTCAGCCACCTGGCTGCAGTTTCCACAATAAACGCTCATATATCCGGTCTGGAAAGCCGGATTATATGAGGTATCGCCAGGATCAGCGACGAATAGTGACTTTTTTGTCGAAACTTACCGTGAAAGACACGTTGGCAATGAACGGCGTCGTGTGCTGGTAGGTCGCCTGAACCGTATACAGTCCTTCTTGCACCGTGACTTTGACATCGCGTGCACTGATCTCGCTGACGCTCTCGACGTCGAAACGGCGGGAAATGGAACTGCGAATCGCGC
>DATCZF010000271.1:0-5664 GCA_036526055.1 Woeseiaceae bacterium | reverse complement strand
GCCATTTCTTCCGCGGCATGGTGCCCCGGGGGGCGCGACAGCGCATAGCAGGCGCGCTCGCCGTCGAGTACTCGAGTGGCGGCCTCTGCCGCCGTGTGGGCGCTCCACAGCGCGCTCTCCCAGGTGTCCGCGGTAACCGGGCTCGCGGTATCGGCATGGTGAAACCCGGCCTGCCCCGCGGCGGACTTCGGGTAGCCGCAATCGCGGCGGTCCGGATGAATCCCGGGAATCACTTCCGCGGATCCCCCTTGAATACGCGACCAGCGCACGAAAATATTTTCGAGATACGTGAGGTAACGCTGCGGGTGCACGCGGGCGATGAATTCGAGCCCGAAGTCTCGCGGCTCGACGTGCTCGAGCCCCGCTTTTTTCGCCGCCGCCAGCAGCCGGTCGGCCCGCTCCGGTTGTTCCGGGTTGGCCGCTGGCGCACCCGAGGAGAAAAACATCGTCGGGTTATGCTTTTTCTGCGCTGCCGTAAATATGACCTTCATGCGATTTTCACTGCCTGCTGATTACTGGTCGAGCTGCGCGAGCGTCTCGAACGCCTCGCCATCGGCCTGGTAAATGTATTCATCGTCGCGCCGCCACATGCCGATGTGCTCGTAAAAGCGGTGCGCCCCGCTGTTTTCGAAATCCACGGACAGGCGCAGGTGATCCGCGCCTCTCTCCTTGCCGCGCCGTACCGTCTCCGCAACAAGACGCTTGCCAAGCCCCGTGCCGCGCTGGCTTTCCGCCACGTAGATATCCTGGATATACACGCCGAGCCGGCCGCGCCAGCTCGAAAAATTGTAGAAAAACAGGCACAGGCCAACCGGCTTGCCACCTTCCTCCGCGATCAGCCCCTCGAACGCGACCGGTTCGTCGAAACCGTGGTGTTCGAAATCCTCCACCGTGCTCGTGACCTTGGCCCGGTGCCCGGTCATATCCGCCAGCGCCACTACGAGCGCATGCAGCGTGTCCGCATCCTCGCGTGTCGCCCGGCGAATGTGGACCGCTTGCGTCATCGCCTAGAAATTCACCCTGTCGGCGCCCTTGAGGTCGAGTATCGCGCGTGCCTCGTCCGGCGTCGCAATCTCGTAACCGAGCTCTTCGAGTATCGTGCGAATCTTTGCGACCTGTTCCGCGTTGTTTGCTGCGAGCTTGCCGCGGCCGATCAGCAGGCTGTCCTCGAGGCCCACACGCACGTTACCGCCCATGATTGCACCCATCGTCGCCAGCGGAATCTGGTGACGGCCGGCGGCGAGCGTCGAAAAGCGATAGTTATCGCCAAGCAGGCGGTCGGCCGTCGCCTTCATGTGCAGCAACTGTTCCGGCGACGCATCGATGCCGCCCAGCACGCCCAGGACGAACTGCACGAACACCGGTTTTTTCACCAGGCCCTCGCGCAGGTAAAACGCCAGCGTCTGTATGTGGCCGACGTCGTAACACTCGAATTCGAAGCGGGTGCCGCAGCCCTCGCCCAGCAGGCTGAAGATTTTTTCGATATCGGCAAAGGTGTTCTTGAAAACGATGTCGCGGGTCGCCTCGAGCAGTCTTGGCTCCCAGGCGAACTTCCAGTCGTCATAGCGACGCTGCATCGGAAACAGCCCGAAGTTCATCGAGCCCATATTGAGCGAGCACATCTCCGGCTTCGCCAGCAACGGCGCGGCCAGGCGTTGCTCCAGCGTCATCGCGGAGCTGCCGCCGGTCGTGATGTTGATGACCGCATCGCATTCCGCTTTGATTTTTGGCAGAAACTGCATGAACACGTCCGGGTCGGCCGTCGGCCTGCCGTCGTTCGGGTCTCGTGCATGCAGATGCAGTATGGCGGCGCCGGCCTTCGCCGCGGCGATACCCTGCTCGGCGATTTCTTCGGGTGTAAACGGCAGGTTCGGGCTCATCGTCGGCGTGTGAATCGATCCGGTAACCGCGCAGGTGATAATGACTTTATCGCTCATGACTCCAAAACTCCGCTCAGGACAGCCCCAGTTTAACGGCCATCGCGTCGAGACTGGCAACCAGTTTCTCAATGATCTCGTCGATCTGCTCGTCCGTCACGATCAGCGGCGGGCACACCATGAAATGATCGCCCACCTCGCCACCGCGGGTGCGGCGCGAATAGATGATGAGACCGCGCTGATAGGCTTCCTCGACCAGGACTGAAAACGCCTTCATGTCGGCAGGCAGCGGATCCATCGACTCGCGATCCGCAACCAGCTCAAACGCGAGCAACAGCCCCTTGCCGCGCACGTCGCCGATAAACGGGTAACGATCCATCAAATCCGCCAGGCGTGCTTTGAGTTTTACGCCCTGCCGCTTCGCGTTGCCGATGAGGTCGTTAGCCAGCAATTCCTGCAGGACTGCGAGACCGGCGGCGCAGGCCAGCGGGTTGCCCGCATAGGTGTAGCCGTGCGCAAAGCCGCCGTGGTCCATCACCGTCTGCACGATATCGTGGTGCGCAATCATCGCGCCAAGCGGCGCATAGCCGGCGGCAAAACCCTTCGCCATGCCGATAATGTCCGCACGCAGGTTCCAGTGTTCCGCGCCGAGGAACTTCCCGGTACGCCCGGCGCCCGTCATCACCTCGTCCGTAATCAGCAACACACCGAATTCATCGCAGATCTCGCGCACGCGACGGTAGAACGAGTCCGGCGCCACCAGTGCGCCTGTCGAGGCGCCGCCGACCGGCTCCATGATGAACGCCAGCACCGTCTCGGGGCCCTGGCGCAGGATCTCGTCGCGCAGGTTCTCGGCGTAGCGCAGGCCGCGCTCTTCAAAGCTCAAGTCGTCCTTATCGAGATAGCAGGTCGCCGCCGGAATCTTTGGCATCACGCGAATCATTTTTTCGAATGGCGCAACGAACTGTGTCATGCCCGTGACCGCAACGGCGCCAAGCGTCGAACCGTGATAGGAGGGAAACAGGGAGATGACTTTCCAGCGCTCTTTCTGCCCGCTCACCCAGGCATATTGCCGAGCCAGCTTCAGGCAGCTTTCGATCGCTTCCGAGCCGCCGGATACGAAAAACACGCGGTCCATGTCCGCGGGCATCAGTGATGAGGCCAGCGCCGCCAGTTCTTCCGCGGCGTCGTTTTCGAAATGCAGCCGATAACCGAAGGCCGCCCTGTCGAGCTGGCGCTTCATTGCCTCGATCACGCGCGGGTTGGAATGACCGATATTCGACACCATCGGGCCACTCGAGGCGTCCAGGTAACGCCGACCTTCCTGATCCCAGATATAGACACCTTCGGCGCGATCGATGCGCGGCCGCCTTGCTTCGGTCTGGTAGAAGAGATTGCTTGTCCTGGTTTCGCTTGTCATCGTCATCAACCGTGCATCAGACCGCGGTCGCGCCGCCGTCGATCGGCAATGCCACACCCGTCAGAAAGGCCGCTTTGTCAGACGCCATGAAACAGGCGGCATCGGCCACATCCCGCGCCGTCGCCATGCGTCCCACGGGTATCGAGTTCGCCGAGTTCCGGCGGCCCTCTTCCAGATCGATGCCCCTGTCGCGGTAATCCTGGTCCATCATCGGCGTGTCCGTGTCAGTGGGGCACAGCGCGTTGACGCGAATATTGTCGCGCGCATGGTCCAGCGCCATGGCCTTGGTCATCAGCACGACAGCGCCCTTGCTCGCGCAATAGGCAGCCGCCTCGGCGCCTCCCACCAGGCCCCAGTCGGATGCAATGTTGATGATGTTGCCGCTGCCCTGGGCGCACATTGCTCGCAAAGCTGCGCGGCACATGAAGAAAGTCCCGCTGGCGTTGGTTTCCATGATCGCGCACCAGGTCTCGTCGTCCGTATCAATGGTCGTTTTTGCCTGCCAGATGCCTGCGCTGTTCACGAGTACATCGATCCTGCCGAATTCTTCCAGGCAGGCTGCAACGGCTGAATCGCAAAATGCTGAATTACGAACGTCGCCAATGTGGAACGCGGCCTCGCAGCCCATCGCCTGCAGCGTCTCAAGAAGGGTATTGCCGCGTGACTCATCGCGGCCGGTTAGCAGGAGTTTCGCGCCGCGTTCAGCAAAGGCGCGCGCGCATTCCTCGCCGATGCCCGACGTCGCGCCGGTCACAAGAACTGCTTTGCCATCAAATTCCTTGTGGCCCACGTCCGATCTCCTGAATTTGCGTCGCTTCGAGCAAAGCCTGTGACGGGTTGCCAATGACAGCCCGAGCGTGCGAATCGAGCGGATCTCGCCCGTCTCAGCCATGGTGCGACACGAATTGCGTTGGCGTTACGAGCAAAGATATAGGATGCTTGGCTGAAAATCTCGACGATTTCACACAGCGAAATGCCACCCAAAAGGTTTCCAGCCACATGACGACCGTCAAAGATCCGTCTCTCAGGGATTCCCTGATTCCCATTTTCGTTCTCATCGCATTGCTCGCCCTGTCGGTCATCCTGTTCGGCGACAGCTCCTCCTCCGGCCCCAACCAGATCGTGCTGATCATCGGCGCGGCAGTCGCCTCGATCATCGCCGTGAAAAACGGCCATCGCTGGGCTGACCTGCAATCCGCGATGGTGGCCGGCATCGGCACGGCGATGGGCGCGATCCTGATCCTGTTGTCGGTCGGCGGACTGATCGGTACCTGGATGATGTCCGGTACCGTGCCCTCGATGATTTACTACGGCCTCGAGCTGATGAACCCGAGCGTGTTTTTCGCGGCCACCTGCCTGATCTGCGCGATCTCGTCCCTGAGCATCGGCAGTTCCTGGACCGTTGCCGGCACACTCGGCGTCGGCCTGATCGGCGTCGCGATGGGACTCGGCCTCTCGGTGGAAATCACGGCCGGCGCGGTCATATCGGGCGCCTATTTCGGCGACAAGATGTCGCCGCTGTCCGATACCACCAACCTGGCGCCCGCCGTGGTTGGCACGGACCTGTTTACCCACATTCGCCACATGGCCTGGACGACAGGCCCTTCCTTCGGCCTCGCGCTGATCCTGTTCGCGGCGATTGGCCTGGGAGGTGATATCGAGGGTGATGCCGGCAGCCTGCAGCAAACGATGGATACCCTGGGTGCTGCGTTCCATATTTCGCCGCTGGCACTGTTGCCCCTGGCGCTGGTGTTCTACCTCGCGTTTCGCAAGTTTCCGCCGTTGCCGACGATCCTGATCGGCGCTTTCTTCGGCGGAATCATGGCCGTTATCCTGCAACCCGAAGTCGTGCTCGCGTTTGCCGATGCCGGTGATAATGGCCCGGCGCTCGGTTACACCAAGGGCGTGTGGATCGCATTAGCCGATGGCTACGTGTCTGCCACGGGCGTTGCGGAAGTTGACGACCTGCTTTCCCGCGGCGGCATGAGCAGCATGCTGACGACGATCTGGCTGATACTCTGCGCGCTCGCTTTCGGCGCGGTGCTCGAACATGCCGGCATGCTGGAGCGGCTGATACAGTCGGCGCTGAAAGCTGCGCGTTCAACAGGCTCGCTCATTACAACCGTCGTGATGACCTGCATCGGCGTCAATATCGTCGCCGCCGACCAGTACATCGCTATTGTCCTGCCGGGAAAAATGTTCAAAGCGGAGTTCCAGAAGCGCAACCTCGATCCGCGCAACCTGTCGCGCGTCGTCGAGGACTCCGGCACGTTGACGTCGCCACTCGTTCCCTGGAATACCTGCGGCGCCTACATGGCGGCCACGCTGGGTGTCGCCACGCTGGCCTACCTGCCGTTTGCGTTTTTT
>DATCZF010000270.1:0-19661 GCA_036526055.1 Woeseiaceae bacterium | reverse complement strand
TCGTGGGCGAAAGCAACTGCAGTAATCGCCTGCCGCGCGATCTGCAGTGCACTTTCGGTAGACATTCTGCGTGTCATGCGGTCCGCCAGCGACTCTTTGCCCAGCGGCATGACGATCACGAACTTGCCGTCGATGTAACTCGCGTCCGTCACGGACAGTATGGTCGGGTGCTGAAGACCGATTGCCACGCGAACCTCGCGGACAAAATCGTCTTCATCGATACCACCGCTGGTCTTGGGCAGCTTTAGCGCAACGTGTGTTTTGTGGATCGTATCCAGCGCTTCATAGACGTCGGCAAGCGGACCTTTGGCGAGGCGCTTGATGATCCGGTACTTGCCAAGCTTCTGACGGGCTCGCAACAATTCGATCAACCTGCTGGATAAGTCAAATATGCCGCCCGAGATCGGGCGGCAACCTGTTAATCATTGAGTTTGCGAATCGGCGAGTCAAGCGGAAAAATGCCGCGAAACCTTCCGCGCGCTGCATCGATTCGAAGCTGGCTCAAACCACTTCAAAAAGGCCCGCGGCCCCCATTCCTCCGCCAATGCACATCGTGCAGACGACGAACTTGGCGCCGCGCCGTTTGCCTTCGATCAATGCATGGCCAACCAGCCGTGAGCCCGACATACCGTAGGGGTGGCCGATCGAAATTGCGCCACCGTTAACATTCAGCAATTCATTCGGTATGCCCAGGCGATCCCGGCAGTAAATGACCTGTACGGCAAATGCCTCGTTCAACTCCCAGAGGCCGATATCGTCCATTTTCAGGCCGCTGCGTTCGAGCAGTTTGGGAACCGCAAAGACCGGCCCAATACCCATCTCGTCCGGTTCGGTGCCGGCTACCGCAATGCCCCGATAAATGCCCAGGGGTTCCAGGCCCCTTTTCTCTGCAAGCCGGCTATCCATGACAACGCAGGCCGAAGCGCCGTCCGATAACTGGCTCGCGTTGCCGGCCGTTATGTGGCCGCCCTCGAATACGGTTTTCAGGCCCTGAAGCCCCTCGATATTCGTGTCCGGTCGATTACCCTCGTCCTTGTCCAGCGTGACATCGCGAAAACTGATTTCCCCGGTCTCTTTATTCATGACGCCCATGCTCGTGTTCATCGGCACGATTTCGTCATCGAAGGCGCCCGCCTCCTGGCCGGCTGCGGTTCTCAGCTGGCTTTGCAAGCCGTATTCGTCCTGGCGCTCGCGGCTGATCCCGTAGCGCTTGCTGACAACTTCAGCCGTTTCCAGCATCGACATGTAAATGTCGGGCGCCAGGCTGGTTACTGACTCGTTCAGCGACCGGTAACGATTGTAATGTTCGTTCTGTACCAGGCTGATCGACTCCAGCCCGCCACCGACGACGACCGACATGTTGTCGTCGAGCACCTGTTTCGCGGCTACGGCAATCGCCATCATTCCCGAGGAACATTGCCTGTCGACTGTCATGCCGGACACCGTTACCGGCAGGCCTGCCGCCAGCAGGGACTGCCGCGCGACATTCTGGCCGCTCGAGCCTTGCTGCATGGCGCAGCCCATCACGACATCATCGACTTCCGCAGGATCGACGCCCGCACGTTCCACCGCAGCGCGGATGACATGACCGCCCATGGCGGGCGCCTCGGTATTGTTGAACGCTCCGCGATACGCTTTGCCAATCGGCGTGCGCGCGGTTGATACAATGACAGCATCCTTCACGACCAGCTCCTTAGATTTGTTGTCAGTTGAGCTTAATGCCCAGTGCCTGCCCCGCCTGCCCCAGGAATTTCATGGTCTGTTCCCCACCGGCCTGCAGCTCGCGCGCTCCGTCCATGCTCGTGACCTTGTCCCAGGCCTCGGCAAGGTGCTCCGCATCCTGTGTTCCGGGCATCAGGTAAGTTCCTCGGGTTTCCTGGATTACGACGCGGGCAAAGGCGCCGGCGCCGGCAGCGACAATCTGCCGGTTCGGGGCATCTTCACTGGCGAGGAATATGACCGCGGGCGAAACGCTCTCCGGCTGCAGCAACTGCAGCGCTGCTTCCGGCATCAGGTCTTCGGTCATTCGAGTCGCCGCGACCGGAGACAGTGCATTCACCTTGATGCCGTATTTCTGGCCTTCGAGGCAGAGCGTATTCATGAACCCCAGCAACGCCATCTTGGCCGCACCGTAGTTCGACTGTCCGAAATTTCCGTACAGGCCGCTTGACGACGTCGTCATGATGATGCGGCCGTATTTTTGTTCGCGCATCAATTCCCAGACGGCCTTGGTGCAATTGACCGATCCACCAAGGTGCACATCCATGACCAGGTCGAAATCAGCCAATTCCATCTTGGCAAAAGTCTTGTCGCGCAATATTCCCGCATTGTTAACGAGGATATCGACACGGCCCCAGCGCTCCACAGCCTCTTTGACCATGGCTTCGACCTGTCCCATATCGGCAACATTTGCGCCATTGGCGATAGCCTCTCCTCCGGCATCGATAATTTCCCGTGCGACAGCTTTTGCGGCCTCACTTGAGCCGCCCGAGCCATCGCGTGCAGCGCCAAGGTCATTCACGACCACGCGCGCGCCGCGTTTTGCCAGCTCCAGCGCGTGAGACTTTCCCAAACCATTGCCTGCACCGGTGACGATGGCGACCCGGTTATCAAAACGAATACTCACAGTATTGTCCTCTTCAATCGAATTTATGCTTTGACAAAAAACAGTGACAGCGTGTGCGCAATCAGGGCGGGCTTCGCCTGACCTTTGATTTCCACGGTCACCTCGCATTTCAGCAACACTTGTCCCGGCGTCTTTTCCGTCACTTCCAGCAGCCTGACGAGCGCTCGAACCTCACTGCCCACTGTAACGGGCTGCAGGAACCTCAACTTGTCAGAGCCGTAATTGATCGCCATCAGGATGTGTTGCGGCGCGATGCCGCACTGGGCGGTGAGGTACGGTAACAGGGACAACGTGAGGTAGCCGTGCGCGATCGTCGTACCGAAAGGCGTTTGCGCCGCCTTTTCAATATCAACATGAATGAACTGATGATCGAGTGTTGCGTCCGCAAAATCATTGATGCGCTGCTGATCAATTGCAAACCAGTCGGAGGGTTCCAGCGGAGTGTCGATATAGCTGGCGAGTTCTTCCTTGGGGACTAACAGCATTTGCAAATGCCTCCGTTTATTGTTTTCAGATCCTGTTGCATCCGTGTATCTGCTGGCCGACAGTATCGTCGAACAGACTCGCTCCCGTGTCACGGGACAGCGGCGCAACGGGCGTGTCTTTTTTACCGCGGAAGGCCGGATTTCGCCCTTTATTCTAGCGTTTTCCAGACGATGGGGCACGTCAGCATCACCGGGATTGAGCTCGACGAATCAGTTGCCGTAGACTGCCGATTGCCAGCTCGTGAGGAAAGGTACATGTCGAAACCAGGAGATACCGGAATAATCAGGATCTTGCGTGCTTTTGTGTATAGCAAGCAGGGCTTCGTCCATGCCTGGCAGCACGAGGCGGCGTTTCGCCAGGAACTCGCATTGATTGCCGTTCTCGTTCCCGTTGCCGCCTGGCTTGCGCACAGCGTGGTGGAATTTCTCGTGCTGATGCTGGGTTGTCTGCTCGTCCTGATCGTCGAATTACTCAATTCTGCGATCGAGACTACGGTCGACCGTATTGGCGGAGAATTCCACGAACTTTCCGGCAGGGCCAAGGACATGGGGTCGGCCGCGGTCTTCCTGAGCTTCGTGATTCTGGTCGCGATCTGGGGATACGTTATCTACGACCGCTTTAGCGGCTAATTCGCGTCGTCCCGGCGCACCCTTACGCGTGACACGGCATCGATCCAGCCGGCATACAGGCTGTCCGCCTCCGCGGCGGACATCGATGGCACAAACGCCTGATCCAGTTGCCAGTTGCTCGCAAGACTGTCCAGGTCCGCATACAGGCCAGCAGCCAGTCCGGCCAGGCTTGCCGCCCCCAATACCGTTGATTCGACGTTGACGGGCCGCTCGACCCTGATTTGCAATACATCCGCCAGGAACTGCAGAAACCAGTCATTCGCAACCATGCCGCCATCAACCCGCAGGCCCGTAAACTGCATGCCGTCTTCGCGCATGGCCGCAACCAGGTCGCGCGTCTGATACGCGATTCCCTGCAGTGTTGCCGTGACGATTTCGTCACGCCCGCTATCGCGACTCAGCCCGACAATGGCGCCACGCGCATCAGGATCCCAGTAAGGCGCGCCGAGCCCGGCGAAAGCCGGCACGACATGAATGTTTTTAACGACTCCGGTGGCGCGCGCAATGCCCTCGGAATCCGCCGCGTGGTCGATGATTTGCAACTGGTCGCGTAACCACTGGATCGCCGAACCGGCGACGAACAGGCTGCCCTCGTTACCGTAGGTGACTTCTCCCTGCAGGCGGTAGGCCACCGTTGTCAGCATCTTGTTGTGCGAGGGCACGGGGTCGACGCCCGTGTTGGCAATGACGAAACAGCCGGTTCCATAGGTGCTCTTCGCCATGCCCTTGGCAAAGCCGGCCTGCCCGATCAGGGCCGCCTGCTGGTCTCCGGCCATGCCACAGACCGGGATCGCAGTGCCCAGGATGCTTCTGTCCGTCATACCGAAATCGCCCGCGCAATCCCTGACCTTCGGAAGGAGCGACTCCGGAATTCCGAAGATTTCCAGCAACTCGGGATCCCAGCGCTGCGTGTGAATATTGAACAGCAGGGTTCTCGAGGCGTTGGTGGCATCGGTTGCATGCACCCTGCGACCCGTAAGGCGCCACAGGAGAAAACAATCCACCGTGCCAAATGCAAGCTCCCCGCGCGCCGCCCGGTCCCTTGCCCCTGCTGTGTTGTCGAGGATCCACGCAAGCTTGGTCGCGGAAAAATACGGATCCAGCCGCAGGCCGGTTTTCTGCATGATCGTGGGCTCGATGCCCGCGTTCTGAAGCTTGCGGCAATGTTCCGCCGTGCGGCGATCCTGCCACACGATCGCCTTGTGAATGCACTCGCCGGTTTTGCGGTCCCAGACGAGCGTGGTTTCCCGCTGATTGGTAATGCCAATACCGGCGATCATCTCCGCACTCATGCCGCTGGCGCGCAACGCATCGCGAGTCACAAGCAGCACCGACTGCCAGATGTTTTCCGGATCGTGCTCCACCCAGCCAGGCTGCGGAAACTCCTGTGGGAACTCCTGTTGGGCACTGGCAACCGGTTCGCCACCGGAGCCAAAAATCACGCAGCGGCTGCTGCTGGTTCCCTGGTCAATTGCAAGTATGAAAGACTTGTCCATGGTGTCAGTTGTCCGGGTTGAGCGGCTTTGGCACTCGAATCGCACGGCCGGCCTCGACGGGCATGGGCAGCGCACTATGCTCTCGCGCTAACTCCGCAAACCGCGCCAGGATATCCTCGGGCCATGGCGATACGCGCCGCAGCGCAGGATTGACATGCAGGTGCATCCACTCGCAGGTTGCGGCCAGAAATCCCTGTTCCGCGTGGTACATGCGCTGGAACTGGTGCAATCTTTTCTCGTCGTAGGCAATGATCTGCGCCGTAATGACGTAGGGATCGTTCTCCAGTAATTCGCGCTGATAGGTGATATGCCCCTCTACGGAAAATGTGGTTCCCGCGCCGGACTGAATATACGATTCGGTCAGTCCTTTTTTGGCCCAGAGATCATCGACAGCCAGGTCAAACGCCAGCAGGTAATAGGCCACGTTCATATGCTGGTTGATATCGATCCACTCGGGCCGCACACGCCCCTCCGTTACTACCGTGCCAATAAATGTGCTGTTCGACATACGGACTGATTCCTATACTTTCGCCAATTCGGGACGATCCCGAAAATATTCCAGCGCAGCCGGGTTCGCCAGCGCATCAGTGTTCTTGACGGGCTGCCCATGGACGACCGATCTCACTGCCAACTCGACGATCTTGCCACTGATCGTTCGCGGAATATCGGGAACTGCAAGAATTTTTGCCGGTACGTGGCGCGGCGTCGTGTTTTCGCGAATGACACGGCGAATTTTCTGTTCCAGCGCCTCGTCGAGCGTTTCGCCTTCGCGCAGGACGACAAACAGGACCACGCGAACGTCGTCGTCCCAATCCTGTCCGATGGCGATGCTTTCGATCACTTCGTCGAGCTTTTCGACCTGCCGATAGATTTCCGACGTGCCAATGCGCACGCCACCGGGGTTCAGTACCGCATCGGAGCGGCCATGAATCACGACCCCACCGTTCGCGGTCAATTCGGCAAAATCACCGTGTGCCCAGACGCCCGGATAGGTTTCGAAATAGGCGGCGCGATACTTGCGGTCCCCTGGGTCGTTCCAGAAACAGACCGGCATTGACGGGAAGGCCCGGGTGCACACGAGTTCGCCTTGTGCGCCGATTACGGCATTACCGGCCGCATCGAAGATTTCGACGGCCATTCCCAGGCCGCGGCACTGCAACTCGCCCCGCCGCACCGGCAAAACCGGGTTGCCGATCGCGAAACAACTGATGATGTCGGTACCGCCGGCGATCGACGACAATTGCAGATCATGGCCTATGGACTCGTAGACGAAATCGAAACTCTGCGGCGCCAGGGGTGAGCCCGTCGACAGAACCGCTCGCAGGTCGCGCAGCGCAAATTCCCTGGCGGGGTGAACGGCCGCCTTCTCCAGGGCCGCAAGGTACCTGGCGCTCGTGCCAAAGACCGTGACCCCTTCTTCCTCCGCCATGCGCCAGAGTGCGCGCCCATCCGGGTGAAACGGTGAGCCGTCGTACAACACGATGCAGGCGCCACTGGCCAATGCGCTGACCAGCCAGTTCCACATCATCCAGCCACAGGTCGTGAAATAAAACACGCGGTCCCGGCAGCTGATATCCGTGTGCAGTACATGCTCTTTCAGGTGCTGAACGAGCGTGCCGCCGACACCATGTACGATGCACTTCGGGACGCCGGTGGTCCCGGAGGAGTACATGATATACAGGGGATCATCGAACTCGAGTTGTGCGAACTCTGCGTCCGCGTCACTTTGAAAAGCGTCCCATGCGCAGGCGTTTGGCAACCCGTCTATTCGCGAAGCGCTTCCGGTAAAGGGCACTACCACGATGCGCCTGATGGCTGGCAACTGTTCAACGATGCCGGCGACCGCACGCAGTGAGTCGAATTGCTTGCCATTGTAAAAATAGCCATCCGCACAAAACAGGATTTTCGGCTCGATCTGACCAAATCGATCCAGAACGCCGTTGATCCCGAAATCCGGCGAACAGGAAGACCAGATAGCGCCAATACTGGTCGTGGCGAGCATTGCAATCACGGCTTCCGGGCAGTTCGGCAAAAACCCGGCAACGCGGTCCCCTTTGACAACCCCCGCCGCACGCAATGCGCCTGCCGTACTGGCGACTGCAGCGTGCAGGGCATCGAAGCTGACCTCCCTGCGCGCGCCATTTTCACCACGAAAGATCAGCGCCGGCCGCTGCCCCGAGTAACGCAAAAGGTGCTCGGCAAAATTCAATCGCGCGCCATCAAACCACCTCGCGGTGGTCATGTCTCCCGGTTGCCGCAGCACGCAGTCCGCGGGGCGGGAAAAGGAGACGTCGCAAAAGTCGACCAGCTCCGCCCAGAACTCATCGGAATGATCGATCGACCAGCGCCAGGCAGCATCGTAATCATCAAAGCCCTGCTGCTGCATGAACTGCCACATTGCCGACTGCCGAATCTTCTTCTTATCGGGCTCCCAGAGGATCGGATTCATTGTTGGCCTTCTTGTCCTGGGGATGGTGGGTCGATTATCCCAGCAATATATGCCGGGTTCAAAGTGGTTCCGCTTGTGCGCTGCAGGTGAAAAACAGATACTGCAAGGTACTGTGGCGAAGGCGTGGTTACTATGACAATCCTCATTATCGGTCTCGTGGTTTTCTTTGCCGGTCATTGCCTGCCGATGTTTCCACAACATCGCGGCGCGCTTGCGAGCCGTCTCGGCGAGCAGAAATACAAGACTGCCTTCTCAATAATTTCTGCGGCTGGCTTCGTGCTGATCCTCTGGGGTTACTCGCTCGCCCCGCTGGTTGACCTGTGGCAGGCGCCAGCCTGGGGCTACCGCGCCGCCATGCTCATAATGCCTGTTGCCTTCGTGTCCCTGACAGCCACTTACGTACCCAATAATTTTCGCCGGGTCATTCGGCATCCGATGTTGCTGGCTGTCAGCGCATGGGCGATCGCGCACCTGCTGGCCAATGGTGACCTGGCATCCCTGCTGTTGTTCGGATCTTTTCTGGCCTACGCCATCATCGATATGCGCTCGGCGAACCGGCGTGGCGCGAAATACTCGGTCACCAAGGTCTCGATGCGACAGGACCTGATCGTGTTGCTGATCGGCTTCGTAGCCTTCCTGCTGCTGCGCTATTTTCATGGCCCGCTATTTGGTATTGATCTCCTGATCAAGTCATGAGTGACGTGGCGCTTCCGCGCACGATGCGCGGCATTGAGATTACTGAACCCGGCCCGCCTGACGTACTGCGCCTTGCGCAACTGAATGTGCCTGAGCCACGGCAGCATGAAGTGCTGGTGCGCGTGCACGCAGCCGGCGTGAACCGACCGGACGTGCTGCAAAGACTGGGGCTCTATCCCTTGCCGCCCGACGCGGATCCGTTGCCCGGGCTGGAAATTGCGGGCGACGTGGTCGCGACAGGCCCGTCTGCAAATCGCTGGCGTATTGGGGACAGGGTCATGGCGCTGACCAGCGGCGGTGGCTACGCGGAGTTCTGCCGCGTGCACCAGGATCACTGCATCGCCGTTCCGGATAGCCTCGACATGATCCACGCTGCCGCCATTCCGGAAACTTTTTTCACGGTGAATTACAACGTTTTCATGCGCGCCGGGCTTGGGAAAAACGAATGCCTGCTGGTTCATGGCGGCTCCAGCGGCATAGGGAGCACGGCGATTCAGATGGCGAAAGCGAATGGCAGTCGCGTCATCGTCACTGCCGGCAGCGACGAAAAGTGCGCTTTCTGCCGTGAGCTGGGAGCCGACCTGGCCATCAATTACCGGACCGGGGACTGGGTTAAAGCAGCACTCGACTTCACTGACGCCGCCGGCGTCGACGTCATACTCGACATGGTCGCGGGCGACTATGTACAAAAAAACCTCGACTGCCTGGGGCGCGATGGCCGGTACTCGATCATCGCCTTTCTGCGCGGCGCGAAAACCGAGATTAACCTGCGGCCGATCCTGGCCAGGCGCCTGACGCTTACGGGATCTACCTTGCGACCACAGACCACTGAAGAAAAAGCGGAGATTGCCCGCGACCTCATGGCACGCTTCGGTGACGAACTGCAAACGGCAGCCATCAAACCGGTCATACACCAGACCTTTCCCCTCGCTGCGGCGGCGAAAGCCCACGGGCTGATGGAGAGTTCCGCGCACATGGGCAAAATCGTCCTTACCGTGGCAGCAAGTTAAGCCGGGGCCAGCATCGATGCAAACCGAAGCCTGGATCACGCTGTTACTTCTTTTGGCGGCCGCGCTGCTCTTTCTGGCAGTAAGGCGGGGCGAGCGACGCGACATTCCCGCCTTGCTGCGTCCCGGCGAGCCCTTGCCGGCCTTTCGCGCAATCGATGAAACTGACCGGGAAAGACAATCGACTGAACTGCAGGGATCACCGGCAGTCCTGATTTTCGTGCGTGGCACCTGGTGCCCTTTCTGTTCCTCCCAGGTTGAATCGCTTGCAGACGTCTACCGGGAAATCGCTGCATTGGGCGCCAGACTGGTGCTGATTGCGCCGAGGCCCCTGGCGACAACCCGGCGAGTCGCCGACTATTTCGATGTCGAGTTCGAATTCTGGCTCGACGAGTCGCTCGAGATCGCGCGTAAACTGGGGCTCCTGGACAGTCAGGGAGTGCCGGAAGAAGTCAGGACGGAATTCGGTGCCGATACCGTGTGGCCTGCCAGTATTGTGGTCGACGCGAACGGCATGATTCGGCGCACGATTATCGCGCGTGACATTGCTGACCGCCCGGATCCCCGGGCGCTCCTCAAGGCCTTGCAGAGAATAACTGCAGCGCGCTAAGCGTTACGGGCGTCGGCGAGAATTTGACGCGCCTTGGCATCCGCAATCTCGTTGGTGGGCTGACCCGATTCTGCGGCAGCCGCGAAAATTGCGGTCAGCCGCGGCCCGATCTCCGCAACGCGCTCGTTGACGTGCGCCTCGTCGACATCGCCAAAATACTCACAGGCCACGTTGATAATGCCGCCTGCATTGATCACGTAATCGGGTGCGTACAGGATTCCGGCCTCCATCAGGCGCCGCCCATCGTCCAGCGTTTCGAGTTGGTTATTTGCACCACCGGCCACGATCCTGGCCTTGAGCCGCGGAATCGACGTTGCGGTAAGAATTGCACCCAGTGCGCAGGGCGCCAGTATGTCGGCCTGTGCATCGAGAATCTCATCAACACCCACCGCCTCGGCGCCGAATTCCTCGCAGACCCGTTTGACGCGGCTGCCATCGATATCGGCGACAACCAGTTTCGCACCGGCTTCATGCAAAAGGCCGCACAGGTAATAGCCAACATTGCCGACACCCTGAACGGCAACGGTGAGCCCCGCGATATCCTCTCGCTGCAGCTTGAAGCGGACCGCCGCCTCTATGCCCTTGAATACGCCGTAAGCAGTCTTTGGCGACGGGTCACCGCCCGCGTGATCCCCTTCAGGCGGCAAGCCGGAGACGAACTGCGTGTGACGATGAATGATCTCCATCGTCGCGACACTCATGCCAACATCCTCGGCAGTGATGTAATCGCCGCCCAGCTCTTCAACGAAATCGCCGAAACGCTCGTACAGCGCATCAGTCCCCTCGAAGTCCGGTGTCTTGATAATGACGGCTTTGCCGCCACCAAAAGCGAGCCCGGCCATGGCATTTTTATAACTCATGCCCTGTGAGAGACGCAGAACATCGTGCAGCGCCTCATCATCGGATGCATAGCTCCACAGGCGGCATCCTCCGGCAGCAGGGCCGAGCGCCGTGGAGTGAATAGCGATTATTGCCTTCAGGCCGGTTTTTTCGTCATAACAAAAGACAACACGTTCGTGGCCGTCGAAGGCGGAATCATCAAAGGCAGCCATATTATTCCTTTCTTCCTGGTTGCATGTCCCGGGGAGGGACTATGTTGCGAGGGCGCGAATTTTAGCACCTATGGTGCAAGTCCTCACGCAAACTAGCAGAAAGGCAGCGGGCTTTTGATACGTAGTCGTCACAACATCCCTGCGGATGTCTTAGCGTTGGTCTGCCGGCAATGGCTGAAGCAGCGAATACTTGCCATTGCTGCGCCGCCTCAGGGACGGGCTGCTGCCTGTGCCCTGTCGATAACATAGGCCTTGATCGCCTGGCTGTCCTCCACCGACATAACCCCCTCGAACCCCGGCATTCCGATATTTTCCAGCGCGCCGTCGATGACGACCTGGTCCCATCGATCAAAAACACCCTTGCCTGAATAGCGCAGGTCGGGAAGCACGTTACCGCTGATCGCTCCGACGCCATGGCACACCATGCAGCGCTCCGCGTAAAGGGCATGACCCCTTTCTACCAGTTGTTCGGTGGCCATTTGCTCAGGGGGCTCCGGTGGCGAAAGATGCCTGCTTGCGATCGGCTCCGGCAGGACCGCCGTGCCACCCAGTTTAAAGGTCAGGACCCTGCTGCGGTTTTCCAGGCCAAGGGGTTCCTGGGTCGGGCCACCCAGCAGACCCACAATCGTTCCCCAGCCTACCGCGACGGATACGTATTGCTCGCCGTCCAGCTCAAACGTTATCGGCGCTGCCGTAATGCCCGTCTGCGTCTGAAAGGCCCACAGCTTGTCGCCCCGGTCCGCCGAATAGGCCGCGAGTTCGCCCTGCATATTTCCCTGGAACACGAGGTTACCGGCGGTAGCAAGAACGCCGCCATTGCCCGGACCGATTTGCTGAAAGCGCCAGGCCTCCCGCTGCCTGACCGGATCCCAGGCCAGCAACGAACCCTGCATGTTGCTCGCGACCTGCAAAATACCGAGCGGCTCCTCGGGCATATCGGCCAGGCGCGTATCAGTGCCGGTATTCCAGACGCCCTCGACAAACTCAAAATCATCTTTCTGCGCATACGTGTGAGGCGCCTGCTGCTCCGACAGGTATACAAGCCCGGTGGCCGGATGAAATGCCATCGGGTGCCAGTTATGGCCTCCGAGAACTGATGGAAACGCCGTTCGCGGCCCTTCGGTGTAGCGCGCATCCGGCGCCTCGATCGGCCGCCCGCTTTGCGGATCAACGCCGCTGGCCCAGTTGACCCGCGTGTACTGCTCTGCCGAAATCAGCTCGCCGCTGGCCCGGTCGAGCACATAGAAAAAACCGTTTTTGGGCGCCTGCATGAGCACCTTGCGCGGCCTGCCATCGATCACGAGATCGGCGAGAATCATGTGTTGCGTGGCCGTGTAATCCCATTGATCGCCCGGCGTTGTCTGGTAATGCCAGACGTACTCGCCCGTATCAGGCCGTAACGCCACGATCGAGGAGATGAACAGGTTATCGCCACCGTCCGGACTTCTTACGCGGCGATCCCAGGGGCTGCCATTGCCAACCCCCACGTACAGCAAATCCAGTTCGGGGTCGAAGGCCATCGAATCCCAGACCGTGCCACCTCCGCCGTATTTCCACCACTCCCCGGTCCAGGTCGCCGCGGCCATGCGCATCGCATCGTTTTCGAAACCGTCCGCCGGATTTCCCGGCACGGTATAAAACCGCCAGGCCTGCTCGCCGGTCTCGGCGTCGTAAGCCGTGACGTAACCGCGCACGCCGTACTCGCCACCTCCATTGCCGATAAGGACTTTGCCTTTTACGACGCGTGGCGCGCCGGTAATCGTATAGGGCTTGTCGCGGTCAATCGTGTCTGTGCGCCAGACGACTTCACCTGAACGCGCATCGAGCGCAACCAGGTAACCATCCAGCGTACCGACATAAACATTGTTGCCCCAGGCGGCGACACCGCGATTGACGACGTCGCAACACGCGTATTTTGCCCAGAGTTTCGGCACGGCAGGATCGTAAATCCACAGTGGCTTGCCGCTGCGCGCATCCAGCGCGTAGACAATGCTCCAGGCGCCGGTAACATACATGACGCCATCGATGACGAGCGGGGTCGCCTCGATACCCCTTTTCGTCGGGATGTCGAAATACCAGGCAAGCCCGAGTGACCCGATGTTGCCATCGTTGATTTTGCGCGCTGGACTGAATCGCTGTTCGTCATGGGTTCTGCCGTGTGCCAGCCAGTTTTCCACATCTCCTGCAGCCTGCATCAGCCTTGATTCACTGACTCCGCCAGCCGCTTCCATGGGCTGTCCATCGCGGGATTCCTGCGCTTCATTGCCGCCCTCGCCACACGCCGACAGGATCGCCATGGCTAACAGATAAAAACCAAATCGCTTCGCGCTCATTCGAGTCACCAGTCCTTTGCAGATCCTTGTCAACAAGGCACTCCCACGGCCTTACACATCATTGTCATGTACGGCAGTGCAAACTGGAATCGTTCCGCCACCAGCTCTGAAAAATCGTCCTCCACCGGTGCCAGGCGATCGAGTTCGTGCAGGGCAATAAAATCTTTCCGCTTGATGTCTTCAATATAGTCAGAATCAGCCGAGAATCCCCTGGGCGGTCTGCTCAGGCTGTCGCCACGCAATTCAAATACTTTCCGAAAGGCCGGGTCGGTAGTCAGCCTGCCCCACTCTGTGGGGTATGCGCAAATGAAATCACGGATGCTTTTCAGGGCGCGCGCATCCGGCCGCCACAGACCGACACCGAGGAACGCCCGCTCCGGCTCCACATGCACATAGAAGCCGGGGGCATGCACATCCCTGGCCAGCTCGTGACGAAACTGAATGCCGATATTGGTCTTGTAGGGAGTCTTGTTGCGCGCAAACCGGGTATCCCGGTATACCCGCATCAACGAACCACCGACGCGTTTCGGTGACGCGACGAAGTGTGCGGATATGTTGGCAAGCGGCTTTTGCATTGCCGCGATGAACTGCAGGGCAGGCTCGAGCACATGCAATTCGTAGTCGCCTTTATGCTGGTTAAACCACTCGCGATTATTGTTCTGCGCCAGCTCGGTTAGAAAATCCAGTGTTCTGGGAGTGAAACCGGGCATCGATTCAGGCTGCACTCAAGCGCCGGTCAGCAGGCGGCCTGCCCCTGCTCGGGATGTGGATACAGGTCGGACTCGTCTTCGCCTTCCCTCGGCGTCAGGCAGACGAAGTCCTTTTCCACGAGGATGGTGAGTTCGGCATTGTCCAATTCCACGACGGCCAAGAGCGATATTTCCTCGGACTGCGCCCATGCCCTGCCCAGGTCCTGGGGAATCGCCACGCACAACACGTTGTCCCTGAAGCTCGCCGTCATCGCGGGTGCTTCAGGTACCAGGCAGGCAGAGTAGCCAAGCTGCGTGCCGCCGGGGAACTCGATACTCGCCTCGACAGTGCCACCTGCATCGAGGCTCGCGACCTCACTTTTGGCCAGCCGCAAACGCAGCGAATTATCACGGATTCTCAGTTTCACGCATCCACGTCCCGATCGGCCATAACCGATCCAGTCCTTTGCAAAAAATCAGGATATCAGTGCCCCACGTGCACTGCCAATACAATGTTCACAGACACCGGCGCGAGGCGCGCCTGGCGCGCCCAGCGGTATTGACCGCCGCCACAGCCCCGATCAGCCAACCAGGGGCAGGTGGTTATCCAGCGATGACGTTTTCTGCCTGGGGTCCCTTTCCGGTCGTCGTCACTTCCATCGTGACTTTCTGACCTTCTTTCAACGTCTTGAATCCTTCCATTTGGATCGCTGTGTGATGCACGAAAACATCGGGTCCATCCGCTCGCTCAATGAAACCGAATCCCTTATCGTCATTAAACCACTTGACGGTCCCTTCAACTCGCTCGCCTGACATACTCATCCTCAATGTTGCAGCACGTTGCAATACATGCCGTGCTTTTGTTTTACGTTCAAAAATGGTGCAGGTGACTAATATTCTGCAATCATTTCAATTCGTCAACGAATTTCGCCGTTAGAATCATTCCAGAATATTGCAGTCAACCGGTTTCGAGCGGCCCGTTGCGCGACGCGAACCGCTAACAGCTTGAAAATAATGGCTCCCCCTGGGGTTCGCAGCACAGCCTTTGCCAAACGCTACCAACCCCGGGCTCTCGCAGCCGAATTACAATTTGTAGTCTGTTTTTCCCTGATTTGCGCTTTTTCTGGCTCGTCAGGCGTCCTTTAACACCCCGCGCCGAATCTGGTCGAGTTCAAGGGATTCGAAAAGCGCCTTGAAGTTACCTTCGCCAAAACCCTCGTTGCCTTTGCGCTGAATGATTTCGAAAAAAATCGGGCCGATGACATTCTTCGTAAATATCTGTAGTAGCAACCCATCGCCCTCGCGCGGCGCACCATCGATCAGAATGCGCCGTTTACGCAATTCCTGCAGAGACTCGCCATGACCCGGGACGCGTTCGTCAATCATGTCGTAATAGGCGTCGTTGGTATCCTGCAGTTCGACGCCGTTCGCGGCCAGCTTGTCGACGGTGTCGTAAATGTCGTTGGTACTGAGTGCAATATGCTGTATGCCTTCGCCCTTGTAATCCCTGAGGTACTCTTCGATCTGGCTTTGGTCGTCCTGACTTTCATTCAGCGGAATGCGAATCTTGCCGCACGGACTGGTCATGGCCTTTGACAACAGGCCGGTCAACTTGCCTTCGATATCGAAGTAACGAATCTGGCGAAAATTGAAAAGCTTCTCGTAGAACTCCGCCCATACGGCCATGTTGCCGCGATAAACATTATGGGTGAGGTGATCGATGTTCTTCAGCCCGGTATCGAGCGAGGCTTCCCGCGCTTGCCAATCGGCATCAAACACGAAGTCGATGTCGTATATCGTCTTGTCCCCATACCGGTCGACCAGGTACAGGCGACTGCCACCGATCCCCTCGATTGCCGGAATGTTGAGTTCCATCGGTCCGGGATTGCCCGCAACCGGCGTAGCGCCAAGCGCGAGGGCCCGTTTGTATGCCTTGTTCGCGTCCTTTACGCGGAAAGCCATCGCACAGGCGCAGGGGCCGTGCTCCCTGGCGAAGCTCTGTGCAAAGCTGTCCGGCTCGGCATTGATAATGAAGTTGATGTCGCCCTGTTTGTGCAGGGTCACGTCCTTGGAGCGGTGTTTTGCGACTGCGGGCAACCCCATCCGCTCGAACAGGTCGCGAAGAAGTTGCGGATCCGGCGCCGCATATTCGACGAACTCAAAGCCGTCCGTGCCCATCGGGTTATCAGTTACGCTGCTATCTGCCATGAAATTGCCTCGAAGTCATTTTGGTCCCCGTCGCTGCAACCGATGATCGGGAGCCGTGACTATCTTATAACAGGTTATCCGCAGCCTGCAGAGACGCTACGCGGCGGCGCACGTGGCTTGCACGCAGTTCATCCAGCGTTCTGCAGCCCAGCAGCTGCATGTCACGGCACATTTCTTCGCGCAGCAACTGCAACACGCGTTCCACGCCCTGCTGCCCTCCGGCAGCGAGGCCATACAGGTAAGGCCGCCCGATACTGCAGGCCGTAGCGCCGAGCGCCAGGGCTTTGAGGATATGCGTTCCGCGGCGAATCCCGCCGTCACAAATGATTTCCGCCCTGCCCCCGACCGCCTCGGCAATTGCGCTGATGCAATCTACCGGCGCCGGCGTCCCGTCCAGTTGTCGTCCGCCATGGTTGGAAATCATGATCGCCGTCGCGCCGAGTTCAACCGCGCGACGCGCATCCGCGGCGGACTGAATGCCCTTGATCACGAGCGGTCCGTCCCAGCGTTCGGCCAGCCAGGCGAAATCCGTCCAGCTGATCGAAGGGTCGAACTGCTCACCGACGTATTCGAACAAGGACACAGCCCTGTTCTTGAAGCCGCCGACCCTGTGCTCGACATTTGCCATGCGAAAACCGCGATGCCGCAGAAGGTTGAGTGACCAGTGCGGATGCAGGGCGTAACTGAGCAGCGACGCGGCGGTAAATCGCGGCGGCATCGAGAAGCCGGTGCGATGGTCGCGTTCCCGATTGCCGGTCACCGGCGTATCCACGGTCAGACAAAGCGCCTGAAAATTGCTGGCCTTGCAGCGCTCCACAAAATCCGCTGTCAGGCCGCGATCGCGAAAAATATAGATCTGGAACATCTTTGGGGACGCGATCAGCTCACCGATTGCCTCTATCGTGGTCGTGGCCAGCGTTGACAGGCTGTAATACACCGCGTGTTTTTCAGCGGCCCGCGCGACACCGGGCTCCGCTTCATGATGAAACAAGCGCGACATGCCCGTCGGCGACAGAATGAGTGGCATTGCCAGTTTTTCCCCCAGGACTGTAGCCGACGTATCGACATTGCTGACGTCCCGCAACTGCGATGGCAGCAACTCATAGTCCTGAAAGGCAGCCGTATTCCTGAGCAATGTCGCCTCGTCGTCAGAACCGCCTTCCAGGTACTGATAGACCGGTGAGGGCAAACGGCGCCTGGCCAGCTTCTGCAAATCGGCAACGCGATAACAACGTGACAGGTTCATTCGGATTCTCCTGCTTGCGGCGCGCCTGAGTTTAGCAGTTGTTTCTCTTGGGGCCACAAAAGCAGGATTGCGGCCCTATTGATTCAGTCGCTGGTGAATTAAAAAACAGCGGCAAGCAGTAACAACGTGCCGACGGTATGAATGGCAAGGGTCTTTTCCAGGGCCGCGCGCACCAGCGCGGGTTTCGAACCCTGTTTCAATTGCTTTGCCGCGTTCAGGGCCAAGGGCAGCAGCAGTATCGTCGCAAAGCCGAGCACCGACAGCTTTTCCTGCGCGCTCAGGCCGACGACAGCAACCAGCGCAATAATATTGCTGACCGCGTAAAGCCTCACGCTGGCATCGACACCCAAACGCACGACGAGTGTTCGTTTACCGGCCGTCGCATCGGCATGCCGATCCGGGAACTCATTCGCCAGCAGTATATTCGCGACCCACAGGCTGACAGGGATCGAAAACAGCAGCAGCTCCGGCGTCAGTCTCGCACCCTGCAGCCAGGCTGCCCCGCAGACAGGCAGGACACCAAAGGCCATTGCAACGCAGAGTTCACCAAGACCCCTGGCGTTAAGCCGCAGCGGACGAAGCGAATAGGCGAGGCCGAGGGCAATGCCTGACAGGCCCATCCACACGACCGGAATACCATGCCTTTGCCACAGCAATGTGCCCGCCAGCAAAGCGCCGACCAGCAGGCCGATACCCCAGCGCCGCATTGCCGCGCTGGAGAGGATGCCGGCCTGGATAAAACGCGACCCGCCGGTATAGGGATAAATCCAGTCCTGGTTGTGCCGGTCCGTGCCGTTGGCATCGTCGCTGACATCATTGATGACGTTACCGCCGGCATGCACGAGCACGGTCGCCAGCAGGGCGAGTAACACGGCGACCGAATCCAGGTTTTGCGTCTCCTGCCATCCCCATGCGGTGCCGGCAATGATCGGCAGCATCGACGCCGGAAAGAACTTCGGCCGTGTGGCAAAAAACAGCCGCTTGATGCGCCTGCTCAGTATCGCGCCTGAAAATGCGGCGGGGACAGGTCCGATTTGCGAACTGATGGCCACGTTGACAGCTCCATTGTCATTGACAGACTTCCCGGCCGGTTTTGCTGCTGTAATCTAGTGCAGCAGCAGTTTGTGCAACTGGCGGCCCATAGCGCGCCCGGCAAACAGCAGCGCGATACTGCTGCCCAGCACACCCGTCAAAAAGGCCAGCAACGCCCAGTAGCCGAGCAGGGGATGAAACCCGTGCATGACCAGCAGACTGGCAATCAGAACCGCAGTAAACGCAAACACATTTCTGTCGATACGCGCCAGCAAAACACCGGCCAGCAGCATCAACATCCAGTGATCCGGAGCGGCCAGCACATGCGCCAGGCCACTCAGAAAACCATTGTCGGCCGGCAGGTTATGCGCGTACGCCACGCCAGTGATACCTGACAGGACGATTACGCCGAGTATTCTTTTCATCATTTCACCCCGGTCTTTAGCAAATCTTCACCTGCGCCAGCTGCACACCGCCCGGCCGCGTCAGATGGACTGCGCAGGCGATGCATGGATCGAAACTGTGAATGGTGCGCAGGATTTCGACGGGCTGTTGCGGATCATGCAGCTGGTGCCCGGCCAGGGCCGCCTCGTAAGGTCCCGGCTGGCCCTGCGCATCCCTGGGGCCGGCATTCCACGTGCTTGGAACCACGGCCTGGTAATTGTCGATCTTGCCGTCCCTGATCACGATCCAGTGCGCCAGTGCGCCACGGGGCGCTTCGGTAAAGCCGACTCCCTGGGCATTTTTTGGCCAGCTGGAGGGATTCCACAAGGATTCGTTGAACGTTCTCAACTCTCCCCTGCGCACGTTGGCGACCAGGCTGTCGTACCACCCCTGCATCGCATCGGCAATCAGCTTCGTTTCGAGCGTGCGTGCGGCCGTTCGACCCAGTGTCGAAAACAAGGCCTGTACCGGCAATTGCAGGGTTGCCAATGTCGAATTCACGAGCTCCTGCGTGGCGGCGTCGCCACTGGCATAAAGCACCAGTACCCGTGCCAGCGGACCAACCTCCATCGCATGGCCTTTCCAGCGCGGCGACTTGAGCCAGGAATAACTGTCATCAACGTCGAGATGATCGTACGGCGGTTTGGGGCCGGTATAG
>DATCZF010000269.1:0-3097 GCA_036526055.1 Woeseiaceae bacterium | reverse complement strand
TGCGTGCGTCCAAATCGACTGTGGGTCGATTTGTCGAACCCTGGGGTTATCATCCATCTGGTACTGGCTGATATTCAAAAAAAAAGCCCGCATGAAGCGGGCCTTTTTGAATATTGGCACTCCCTAGGGGATTGATTCACTCGCTGCGCGAGTTCACCCCTTTGGGGCGCACTGCGTGCGTCCAAATCGACTGTGGGTCGATTTGTCGAACCCTGGGGTTCTCATCCATCTGGTACTGGCTGATATTCAAAAAAAAGCCCGCATGACGCGGGCCTTTTTGAATATTGGCACTCCCTACCGGATTCGAACCGGTGTTACCGCCGTGAGAGGGCGGCGTCCTGAACCACTAGACGAAGGGAGCAAGGTTGTTCATTTGCTCTGCCCCGCGCTCGCGGGGGCTGCTATTATACGTCGGCTAATTTAATGCTCAAGCGGAATTTCTTTTGAAAAACAGCGGGAACCAAGAAACGGCAGAACCCACGATCATTCCCCGCGCGGCCCATGGAGTTTCACGGGCGAACATTTCCAAAAACGCGCTCAAGGTACTGTACCGGCTGCATAACGCGGGCTTCCAGGCTTTCCTGGTCGGCGGCAGCGTCAGGGATTTGTTACTCGGACTGCATCCCAAGGACTTCGATGTCGCCACGGACGCGCATCCTGAAGAAATCAACTCACTGTTTTCCAACTGCCGACTGATCGGCCGGCGATTTCGGCTGGCGCATGTTCGCTTTGGCCGCGAGATAATCGAAGTCGCAACATTCAGGGCTGCGGCCCGCCATGATGACGAACACGCGGATCTTGCCCACGACGAAGAAGGGCGGCTGCTGCGCGATAACGTCTACGGCACCATCGATGAGGATGTCTGGAGGCGCGACTTCACCTGTAACGCCCTCTATTACAACATTGCGGATTTCTCGGTCTGGGACTTCGTCGGTGGTGTCGAGGACATGAAGGCGCGGGAGATCAAGCTGCTTGGCGATGCCGAACAGCGCCTGAGAGAAGACCCGGTCCGCATGCTTCGAGCCGTGCGTTTCGCCGCAAAGCTCGGCTTTTCGATAGACCCCGTGATTGTCGCCAAGATGCATGAACTTGGCAGCCTGATTTCCAACGTGCCCTCTGCGCGGCTGTTTGACGAATTCATCAAGCTGTTCCAGTCCGGCAGTGCGGAAGATACTTTCGTACTGATGTGGAAATACGGCCTGTTCAGAGAACTATTTCCGGAGACGGAGGAGGCCCTGGAGGACAGCGCGCAGTTCGGTCGATTCCTGCACGCCGCGTTGCAAAATACCGACCGGCGAGTGCGCGGCGATCAATCGGTGTCGCCGATGTTTTTGCTGGGCGTTTTCTTCTGGGAACCGGTCAAAAGAATTGCGGACGAACTTCGCGAGGAACGAAAGATGAGCGAGGCACAGGCCTTGTCCATCGCCGCTGGCGAACTGACCCTTTACCATCAGTCCCGGGTCGCCATACCGAGACGGTTCAGCGCGCCAATGCGCGAAATGCTTGCATTGCAGCCGCGTTTCCTTATTACGAAAGGCAAGCGGGCGCTGTCACTGCTCGAACACAAACGCTTTCGCGCCGCCTATGATTTCATGCTGTTACGGGCAGAAGTCGGGGAGGTCGATACGGATCTCGCCAGGTTCTGGACGGACATCCAGACACACAATGCGCCGGAAAGGGCGAAGATCCTGGATGTCGGGGGTGGCGGCCGGCCGCGGGGGCGTAAACGCAGGCCGCGCCGAAAGCGAAGTCCACAGACCGACGGCCCATGAGTGAGAGCCCATTCAGTCCCTGGGTGACGGCTTATGTTGGCATAGGCAGCAACCTGGGCGATTCAGTCGCGATTGTCAGGTCAGCGATAGAGGCCCTGCGATGTCTGGACGGCATAGAGAATTTCAGGGTATCGGACCTGTACGAGTCAGCGCCGCTCGGCCCATCGGATCAACCTGACTTCATCAATGCTGCGGTTGGATTTCGAACGCGGGACAGCGCGCATGATCTGCTGGCCCGGCTGCAGGCGATCGAAAACCGGCATGGCAGGGCACGCGGCGGTGAGCGCTGGGGTGCTCGCTCGCTGGATCTGGATTTGCTGGCATTCGGCGATGTCGTGGTCAGTAGCGCCGCGCTGACGGTCCCGCACCCGGGCATCGCTGAGAGAAATTTTGTATTGTTGCCCTTGATGGATCTCGATCCTGCGCTCAACATAGCGGGGCAGGGGAGTGTTACCGAGTTATTTGAGCGGCTGGCGCCCAAGGCGCACGGCTGGATCAGGCGCATCGTGCAGGAAGGAACATCTTGAATCAAAGGGTCAGCCCACTTCGACACACGCCACAGGAGCCGCGGTTTATCGCGGTCGAGGGGCCGGTCGGTGTCGGCAAGACCAGTCTTGCGCGCCGTCTTGCCGAAAGTTTCGATGCGCGGCTGGTGCTGGAGCCGGAAGGCGACAACCCGTTCCTCGAACGTTTCTACAAGGACGGTAAAAGTGCCGCCCTGCAGACCCAGCTGTTTTTCCTGTTTCAGCGTGGCCGGCTGGTCGAGGAGTTGCGGCAATCCGACCTGTTTTCTCCGGTGCGTGTCGCCGATTTCCTGCTCGCCCGTGATCGGCTGTTTGCCGAGGTCAACCTCGACCGGCAGGAGATGATTCTGTACGAGCAGATTGCGGCACAAATGAATATCGATCCGCAGGTACCGGACCTGGTGGTCTACCTGCAAGCCTCGACCGACGCGCTCATGCAGCGGATCGCGCGCCGCGGCATTCCGTATGAAAGAATGATTGACCGGTCGTACCTGGAACGCCTGGCCGATGCCTATGCGCGTTTTTTCCATTCGTATGACGAAGCACCGCTGCTGATCGTGAATGCCTCGTCGATAGACCTCGTTGGCAATGATGCCGATTACCAGCAGTTACTGACACAGATCAATCGCATCACCGGCGGCCGCCATTTCTTTAACCCGTCTTCAGCTGCCCTGGCCTGATTACTGTTTGCCGTGCTCGGCGAGCGCCCATGCAACGTGCTCACGGACCAGCGTTGATTCGTGTTGCCGTCTTGATTCCAGCGCCTCGATGACGCTGGCGGTGCTCTTGGCATTACCCAGA
>DATCZF010000268.1:0-9726 GCA_036526055.1 Woeseiaceae bacterium | reverse complement strand
TTCGTATTCCTCGAGGTCCTCGTCCTCGTCCGGCTCCTCGTCATCCTCTTCGTCATCGTCGAGGTCATCGAGGTCATCGAGGTCTTCGTCTTCGTCATCGTCGAGGTCGTCCAGACCGTCAAGGTCTTCGTCCTCATCCTCGTCGAGGTCGTCCAGCTCGTCGTCGAGATCTTCGTCCTCGTCAGCCGCATCTTCCACCGGTCCCTCGTCGTCTTGCGGCGCATCCGAGACGATGATGCCGGATGTGTCGACTCCCAGGTCGTCCGTTTCCGGCTCCGTGAGTTCTACCGGGGGTGTCAACACTCGCCACTCCACGCCGGTATCTTCCAGTTCCACATCCGGTACCTCGAGGCGCTCGAGTGACTGAAGAAGGGCCTCGCCCTGTTCCGGTGTGATATGCCCGTCGCCGACGGCCCGCTCGGCAAACTCCCGGGCTGAATCCGGGCTGGTAAAATCTTCCGCGAGCGACTGCAGGGCGTTGAAAGTGCTGTCGCATGCCCCGCACCGTACCTTGCCGCCAGCCTGCTTCAGCGCGGAGGCCGATAATCGAAAGACGGTTTCGCATTCAGGGCATCGCGTATACATTGACTACTCTCGTATTTTCCTGCCGTCCAGGCGGACCCAGCCGTCAAGAATGGTTACCGGTGCAAAACTGATCCAGGGCGCATAGGCGCAGATTACTGCCTCTGCCTGGTGGCTCAGTATTCCAGATAATACCAACGATCCATCGTCTTTGAGTCGTTCGCAAATTTCGCCTGCCAGCTCCTTCAGCGGTTCGGCCAGTATGTTGGCCAGTACGATGTCATATTTACCGGCACGGGGAGCGACAATACTGGCAAACAGGCGGTCACTTACGGCGTTGTGTTGCGCATTGTCCGTGGTGGCTGTAATGGCCTGCGGGTCGATATCGAACGCATCGGCGCGGTCTGCCCCCAGCAACAGGGCAGCAATCGCCAGAATGCCTGAGCCGCAGCCATAATCCAGGACGGTCTTGCCGGCAATTTCCTGCTGGTCCAGCCATTGCAGGCAAAGTGCCGTGGTTTCATGCGTGCCGGTGCCGAAAGCGAGGCCCGGATCAAGCTTGAGCACGACCGCGTCCGGCTCATTGACGTCGATATGGGTCGGCGCGACCCAGAGTCGCCGACCAAAGCGCATCGGTTTGAAGTCCTTCAGCCATTCACGTTCCCAGGCGCGGTCCGCGAGTTGCTCAATGTCGTATGGCGGCAGCGAGGCCAGGGAGAAGGTGCTCAGCAGGTCGAGGAGCAGGGCGTCCAGGTTGGCATCACGCTCGAACAGACCCGTTATCCGGGTCTGTTTCCACAGCGGGGTTGTGCCTGGGGGTGGCTCCAGCACCGGCTCGTCCGCAGCATCTGCCAGCGTGACGGCCTGTGCCCCGTGACGCAGGAAGACGTCCTCGATGCGGTCCGGATCGAGCGCACCAATTTCCAGGGCAAACTGCTTCCACTCCATAAGCGTCCCGCCGTCCGCTTGTCAGCCGGTCTCTTTACAGGCCGAGGCGTCTCTCGAGGTAATGAATATCCGTGCCACCGGTCTTGAATGCCGAATGCTGAAAAATTTCCTGGTGCAGCGGCACATTCGTCTTGATGCCTTCTATGACGACCTCTGACAGGGCATTCGTCATTCTCGCGATTGCCGTCGGCCTGTCTTCGCCATAGGCAATGATTTTGCCGATCATCGAGTCGTAGTAAGGGGGGACTTTATAGCCGCTGTAAATATGGCTCTCCACGCGTATACCCGGACCGCCGGGTGAGTGCCAGAGCTGAATCAGCCCGGGTGACGGCATGAAGGTCTTGGGATCCTCGGCGTTGATACGACACTCGATGGCGTGGCCACGAACCACGATGTCTTTCTGCCTCACTTTGAGGCTTTCGCCGGAAGCAATGCGTAACTGCTCCTTGACGATATCCACACCGGTAATCATTTCCGTTACCGGGTGCTCCACCTGCAGTCGAGTATTCATTTCGATGAAATAGAACTCGTCGTTCTCGTAGAGAAACTCAAAGGTTCCGGCGCTGCGATAACCGATTTCCAGGCAGGCATTGACACAGCGCATGCCGATCCGGTTACGTTGTTCTTCCGTAATGCCGGGCGCGGGCGCTTCCTCGATGACTTTCTGATGGCGGCGCTGCATCGAGCAGTCGCGCTCGGCGAGGTGAATGGCATTGCCCTTGCCGTCAGCAAGCACCTGGATTTCGATATGGCGGGGATGCTCCAGGAATTTCTCCATGTACACCATGTCATTGCCGAATGCGGTGCGCGCTTCAGCCTGGGTCAGCGTAATCGCCGAAAGTAACGACGCCTCGGTATGCACCACGCGCATGCCACGGCCGCCACCGCCACCTGCCGCCTTGATGATCACCGGATACCCAATGTCGCGCGCGATGCGCAGGTTTTCCTCGGGACTCTCACTCAGAGGGCCATCGGATCCCGGAACGCACGGAACGCCGGCTGACTTCATTGCCCGAATGGCGGAAACCTTGTCTCCCATCAGCCGAATGGAGTCGGCCTTGGGCCCGATAAACGTAAAGCCGCTGTTTTCCACGCGTTCCGCAAAGTCCGCATTCTCTGACAAGAAGCCGTAGCCCGGGTGAATTCCCACTGCATCCGTAACCTCGGCTGCGCTGATAATAGCCGGCATATTCAGGTAACTTTCCGCGGATGGTGGCGGTCCGATGCAGACGGTTTCATCTGCCAGCAACACGTGCTTCAGGTTGGTATCCGCGGTCGAGTGAACGGCAACGGTCTTGATACCCATTTCCCGGCAGGCACGCAGTATGCGAAGAGCAATTTCGCCGCGATTGGCGATGACGACTTTCTCGAGCATGGTTATTCGGGTCCGTTTAGCCAGCGTTTCTTTGATCAATGACGAAAAGAATTTGCCCGTATTCCACCGGGTCGCCGTTCTGTGCTCGTATTGACTTGATGACGCCACTGACGTCCGCTTCAATCTGGTTCATCATTTTCATCGCTTCGATGATACATAGCGTGTCGCCGACAGCGATCCGGTCGCCCACCTGGACAAACGCAGCGGCTCCCGGTGCGGCAGCCGAGTAGAAGGTACCCACCATGGGAGCAATAACGGCGAAACCTTCTTCTTCGGGCTCGCTGTGTGCTGCCGCTTCTGCAGCCGGATGCGTGACTGTGCTGACGGCCGGGGCGGCAGCGGGCGCAACCATGGCAGGCGCTGGTGCGATGACGGGAGCGACGCCCTGTGCGTAGCGGCTGATGCGCACCGATTCCTCTCCCTCGGTTATCTCGATTTCCGCGATACCCGACTCGTCCAGCAGCTCGATCAGCTTTTTAACTTTTCTAATGTCCATCAATGGTCCCCAGGGATTACGGCCGGCCGGTTATGCCAGCTTACGGCAGGCAGCCTTGATTGCGAGTTCATAGCCAAACGCGCCCAGGCCCACGATGCAGCCTGACGCAATATCGCTGAAATAACTGTTACGGCGAAATTCTTCGCGCGCAAACGTATTGCTGAGATGAATTTCGATAAACGGGATCTCAACCGCCAGCAGCGCATCGCGAAGCGCAATACTGGTGTGAGTGAATGCACCGGGGTTGAGCAGGATGAAACCCACGCCTTCCTGAGCAGCCTGTTGCACCCGGTCAACCAGCTCGTGTTCGGCATTGCTCTGGAAAGCCAGCAGCTCGTGGCCCTCTGCGGCAGCGAGCGCCGCGGTCGATGTCTCAATCTTCTCGAGGCCAGTGACACCATAAACGCCAGGCTCGCGAGTGCCGAGCAGGTTGAGGTTCGGTCCATTGATCAGGAGAATCTTTGCCACTGGCTCAATTTTTTGTCAGATAACCGAAGATAGGCGCAATTCTATACCCGTTCACGAAATTTAGACCAGTTTTTTCGTCAGTTGCCGTTTTTTGCAGCGGCCGGCGCCGGCTTTGAATTCAGCCCGTCGCCAGGATTCGTCGGGCGCCTGGGTTGTCGATTTCCCCGTTTTTGAGCTGATGCAGCACGCGAACGATCACGTCAGCATCCTCGGGAAGGAGTTCGCCGATGTGGGTTGCCAGCAGCTCCCCGTCGGCGGCGACCACGAAGGTGAAGGGCAGCGCCAGGAATTCGATGCCAAATGACTCGGCCGCAAGCATCGCGTCCTCCTGGCCAACGAGGATGGTGTAATTGAACTGCATGTCGGTCGCGTACTGCAGCACCGGCTCCAGTTCATCGACGGCAACGCCGATGATCTGCAGGTCGAGGTCGGTATGCGTTTCCTGCATTTTTTTCAGCAGGGGGATTTCGCGACGGCAAGGCGCGCACCACGTTGCCCAGAAATTGACGATCCGCGGTTTGCCGTTCCAGTCGGACAGGGATCGCAGATTGCCCTCCAGGTCTGCCAGTTCAAAAGCCGGCACCAGTCCGGCTGTCGCCTGGCCGGCGAGCATTTGTGCACCGATCACTTCCGTGGCCGTAGGCGCATTTTCCAGGGCCTTGCGGGCCTGTTGTTGCTGCAGCCAGAGTCCGGCCATTGCGGCAGTGACCAGTATCGCCGTCAGGATAATTCCGCGTGTGTTCATTGGCTACTCGTGTTGGTGTCGGGCTGCAGCGCTTTCTCGACGTGGGCGACAAAGTCGTCGGAGCGCATGTAACCGACTACCTCATATCCCTCACGCTGTTGGCCCTTCTCGTCGAAGAAGATAATCGTCGGCGGGCCGAAGACCCCGAAGCGTTGCAGCAGCGCCTGGTCCTCGTCGTCATTTGCGGTTACATCCGCCTGCAGCAGCACGGTGGCTGCGAGTGCTGCCTGCACCGCAGCCTCCGTGAACGTATAGGCTTCCATTTCCTTGCAGGACACGCACCAGTCTGCATAGAAATCGAGCATTGCCGTGCGGCTCTGCGCGGCCGCTTCGGCGAGGGCGTTATCGAGATCGTCGACAGTCTTGATGCGCGTAAATTTCAAGCCCTGGTGATCCGCCGCTTGCTCGGAACCGGCAAGTCTCAGGTTGTCCAGCGGCCTGAATGGGTCATGCCCGCCGAGAAATGCGCCGACGAGCAGGATGGCGCCATACAGGAGCGCTAACAGTCCGAGACCTTTGCCGGCGAGCCGCATCTTGCCGGCCGCGGGACCCAGGCTGGTCAGTGCGCCCATGAAGATGCCGGCCATGAATACGAGCACACCCCAGAGGCCCAGCGTGATTTGCCCGGGCAGAATTCGCGACAGCATCCAGACCGTCAGGCCAAGCATCATGAAGCCGAACGCGGTCTTGGTGGCTTCCATCCAGCTGCCGGCCTTGGGCAGCAACTTGCCCGCGGAGGTGCCGACAACGAGTAACGGCATTCCCATGCCCAGGCTCATCGCGAACAGCGCGAGGCCGCCGCGCACGATATCACCCGTCTGCGAAATGACCGTGAGCGTGGCGACCAGCGGCGGCGCAACACAGGCGGTTACGATCAGCGAAGACAGCGCGCCCATTACGAAGGCGCCGATCATGGTGCCGCTCTTCTGGCGGCCGCTGATTGCCGCCAGCCGGCTCTGAATGGCCGACGGCATCTGCAGCTCGAACAGGCCGAACATGCTCAGTGCGAGAACGACGAACAATCCGGCGAAGGTAATGATGATCCATGGTTGCTGGAAAACGGCCTGTGCCTGTTGCCCGGCGGCGGCGAATGCGATGCCGGCAACCGTGTACACCAGCGCCATGCCGAGCACGTATGACAAAGACAGCGTGAAGCCGCGATAGGCGCTGACGTCACGGCCCTCGCCGGCGATGATTCCGGAGAGAATTGGCACCATCGGCAAAACGCAGGGGGTGAAGGCCAACAGGAGGCCGGCACCAAAAAACGTCGCCAGTACCAGCGCCAAACTGCCCTCGGCAATCAGCCGGGTCAGGCGGCCTTGTTCGGTAACCGGTTCACCGAGGTTGCCAGCGGCGCTTGCAGCAGGCAGATCGACCGACAGCATGCGGGTCGTCGGCGGATAACAGACACCCACTTCGGCGCAGCCCTGGAAATCGAGCTGCAGCTTAAACGAGATTTCTTCGGGGGTGGCCCTGGCGAAAGGCAGCCTTGCAAAGACATTCTCTGTATAGACCTCGGACTCACCGAAAAACTCGTCATATTTCATGACGCCCGACGGCAGCGCGAGCTTGCCGAGCTGAATCTTGTCGGATGCGGTGCTGACGGCAAGCTTTGCCTTGTACAGGTAATACCCAGGGGTTATTTGCCAGGACACTTCCAGGGTATTGCCGTCGATCACGAATACGTAAGGTCTGAATGCTTCATCGACCGGGAGTACTTCTCGCTGCCCGTCGGCAAGCAGTTGGCCGACAATGCTCTTGTCACCTTCCACGGCAGCGCTCATTAGCGCGACCGTGCGGGTCCACGTTTGCGGCGGAAAGCAGATGCCAAGATCGGCGCAGCCCTGTGACTTGACTGTCAGTTCTACCGATTTCGGTCGCGCGCCGACGCTCGTATAGGGCAGCGTGACGGAGAACCGCTCCCGGTAAACCTGCTGTTCGCCAAAAAACTCGTCGTAGTGATCCAGTCCGTCGGGCAGGACGTACGCGGCTAGCTGAACACCGTCTGCCGCAATGCTGAAGGACAGTTTTTTCTTGTACAGGTAGTAACCGGGCTCGATGGTCCAGTCTACCCGCAACGCGTCACCCTCATCCGTCGCCTGGTATTGAAACGCGACTTCAGGGCGCAGGATATCCGCAGGATCGACCGCTGCAACCGGGTTCGCCAGGAATGTCAGTAACAGGACAGCAATTTGGCTGATTCGAGCAAGAAATACTTGATGCATTGAGTTTTTCCGGACTTTTTCTTGATGCCGACGAAACGCCCTTTCCATATCCCTTACAGACCGCTAAGGGGGCCGGGCGTTCGGGCGGGTTGGAAGGATAACTGCAAGCAGCCCAAATGTCATTGTCCGGGCAGTTTGCGTCCTGGGCCTTGAATTTTGGCGGGACGGCACTATTATTAGCACTCCCTGATGGCGAGTGCTAACAGGACAGCTTTTTCATAAATCGAGTTTATCGATTAATAATCAATAGCTTATAGGAGAATTAAACCATGAAGATTCGTCCGCTTCATGATCGCGTCATTATCAAGCGCACTGAAGAAGAGCGCACCTCACCCGGCGGGATCGTGATTCCTGATGCGGCTGCAGAAAAGCCCATCAGGGGCGAGGTCATCGCGGTAGGCAACGGCAAGATCCTGGAAAGCGGCGAAGTCCGTGCCCTGGACCTGAAGCCCGGAGACAAGGTGCTGTTCGGCAAATACAGCGGCACTGAAATCAAGGTTGACGGTGAAGAACTGCTCGTCATGAAAGAAGACGAGATCATGGCTGTATTCGAGGCGTAATCCGTCGCTAATGCGAACGCCCCATGGAATGAAAATCAGAGAGGAAAGTTACAATGGCTGCTAAAGAAGTTCGTTTTAGTGATGACGCACGTCAGCAGATGTTTGCAGGGGTGAACATCCTGGCGAATGCGGTAAAGGTCACGCTTGGCCCGAAAGGCCGCAATGTCGTGCTCGACAAGAGTTTCGGTGCTCCGACGGTTACCAAGGATGGCGTATCAGTCGCCAAGGAAATCGAGCTGGAGAACAAGTTTGAGAACATGGGTGCGCAGATGGTCAAGGAAGTCGCTTCCCAGACCTCTGACGTTGCCGGTGACGGTACGACAACCGCAACCGTCCTGGCGCAGGCAATTCTGCGCGAAGGCCTGAAGTCAGTTGCCGCCGGTATGAACCCGATGGACCTGAAGCGCGGCATTGACAAGGCCACGCTGGCAATCGTTGCTGAGCTGCAGGCGCTGTCGAAGCCTTGCGAAGATGACAAGGCGATCGCACAGGTTGGCAGCATTTCCGCCAACTCTGACGTGGAAATCGGCGATATTATTTCCGAGGCGATGCAGAAGGTCGGCAAGGAAGGCGTTATTACGGTGGAAGAAGGTTCCGGCCTCGCCAACGAGCTGGAAGTCGTTGAGGGCATGCAGTTCGATCGTGGCTACCTGTCACCGTACTTCATCAACAACCAGCAGAGCCAGAATGTCGAACTCGAAAATCCGCTGATCCTTCTGTTCGACAAGAAGATCTCGAACATTCGGGACATGCTGCCGGTGCTGGAAGGCGTTGCAAAAGCCAGCCGTCCGCTGCTCATCATTGCCGAAGACGTCGAGGGCGAAGCCCTGGCGACACTGGTTGTCAATAACATCCGCGGTATCGTCAAGGTGGCTGCTGTGAAGGCGCCCGGTTTCGGCGATCGCCGCAAGGCCATGCTGCAGGACATCGCTATGCTGACCGGTGGCCAGGTGATTTCCGAAGAGGTCGGACTGTCTCTTGAAAAGACGACGCTCGACGATCTTGGCCAGGCCAAGAAAATTCAGATCACCAAGGAAAACACGACGATTATTGATGGCGCCGGCAAGCCGCAGGACATCAAGGCGCGTGTCGACCAGATCAACGCAGAAATCGCCGAGTCCACGTCGGATTACGACAAGGAAAAGCTGCAGGAACGCGTTGCCAAGCTGTCCGGTGGTGTTGCCGTCATCAAGGTGGGCGCTGCTACCGAGATCGAGATGAAGGAAAAGAAGGCACGCGTTGAGGATGCGCTGCATGCTACTCGCGCCGCCGTCGAAGAAGGTGTCGTCCCCGGTGGTGGTGTTGCATTTATTCGCGCTGTCGCGGCCATCAAGGATCTCGTTGGCGATAACGATGACCAGACCGTGGGCATCAATATCCTGCGTCGTGCAGTGGAAGAGCCGCTGCGGCAGATCGTCAAGAATGCCGGTGGTGACGCCAGCGTCGTGCTTAACGCAGTTGCACAAGGCGAAGGCAACTTCGGCTACAACGCGGCAACCGGCGAGTACGGCGATATGATCGAGCAGGGCATCCTGGATCCGACCAAGGTTACCCGTTATGCGCTGCAGAACGCGGCGTCCGTCTCGGGCCTGCTGCTGACCACTGAAGCAATGGTCGCAGAAGCTCCGCGCAGGGATGACGGTCCGTCAATGCCGGATATGGGCGGCATGGGTGGCATGGGCGGCATGATGTAAGCCGCTTAGCCCGCCGAACAAAAAAGCCCCGCTTCGTGCGGGGCTTTTTTTTGCAAACAGTCGAGCGTTATTCCTAAGGGCCGCCTGGCCCCATCTGCGGCAGTTCATTCAGTCGGGCGCACTGACAGAATTCCGCATCGGTATCACTGTCAGTGTCGAGCCGGCTGGCTGACTTGCCGACGCAAATATACTGTTCGTCCATTTTGCATTGTGGCGGTTCCTTTACGCGCGCTTCTAGCGGGGACTGGTCTGCGCAGGCAGAGAGCAGCAAGCCGCTTACGACCGCCACGGTTGCGTGCCGCAAAAGCGCATTAAATTGAATCATTTCGGGCCTCCATTAAAGCCTGCTTTTAGACAGGGCGTCTCGGGGTTCGTTCACTCGGTGGCGGGGGTGGCCTAGTCACGCTGCCTGCTACGAACCGGTGCCGAGCGCTGCCTGTTGCGCTCGGTCCTTATCGATGGCGAGCGCGTATAGGCGCCAGGCGGAAAGATGCTGCCGTTGGACAGATTGTTACTGCGCTCACAACGGCAGTTGATGTCCTCTCCCGGCTCGTCGATGGCATTGCCGTCGGTGCCGGTGCAAAGGAGTACACCGCCGTTGCAATAGTCAACCGCCAGGGGATGCTGCGGTTCCTGCGACTGCGACGCGCATCCCGCGGCAAAAATTAGCAGGGCGGCTGGCAGAAGCGCTGT
>DATCZF010000267.1:0-5527 GCA_036526055.1 Woeseiaceae bacterium | reverse complement strand
GTCCGGCTGCGAGCCGTGCAACAAACCGAGGGTCACCGCAGCATAGGCCGGGTGAAACAGCGATCCCTGTCCCTCGATGATGTCCCAGTGTTCCGCATCGTTATCTGGTGACAGGGCTTCGGCGGCGCCTGAGACGAAATCGGAAACCACCGCATCGATCGGTATGCCCTCGCCGGCAATCATGATGCCGGTCTGTCCCGTCGCACGAAATGTCGCCGGCACGCCGCGTCTCGCGAGTTCCGCATGGACAGACAGCGCGGTGTATTTCTTCCCAACGCAACAATCGGTGCCCACGGTCAGCAAGCGTTTTCCGGTCCGTTTCCTGCCGCTACCCACCGGCAAACCCGCAGGCGGCACGCGCACATCGACGAGCTGGCGGCCTTTTGCTGCAGCGTGATCAGCAAGGTTGCCCACATTCGCCAGCCTGGTATGCATGCCGCTGACGATGTCCAGGCCGGCATCCAGCGCTTCTTGAAAAATCTCGATCCAGTCTGGATGGATCTGTCCGCCGGTTGTCGCGATACCGATCACCAGGCTTTTCGCACCCGCGGCAACCGCCTCGGCAGGCGTCATGTCGGGAAGGCCGAGATCGACCGTGCAGCCAGGCAGCCGCAGCTGGCCAATACACTGCTCGGGACGCCAGTCCACCAGGCCGCGGCCCGTCTTGGCATCCAGCGGATTAACCGTATCGCCAAGAAAGACCAGGTAAGGGGTCGCGATGTTCAACATGCCTGCTATTGCCTGCGAATCACTTTACCGGGAAGTGCGCCAGTTGCCTGGCCGGGCGTGTAGACCTGCTCACCCGACACCCAGACGGAGATAATGCCTTTTGACAATGACTGCGAATCGGCCACGGTCGACGTATCAATCACCGTCTCGGGATCCAGCAAAACGAGATCGGCGACCATGCCCGCCCTGACCAGGCCCCGGTCGGCAAATCCCATGTGTGCCGCGGCAAGCCCCGTCATCTTATGAACGGCATCCTCGAGGCTCAGCAGGTTTTCTTCGCGAACGTAGCGGCCGAGGATTCGGGTGAACGTACCTGCGCCGCGCGGGTGCGCATAGTTGATTCCCCCGTCACTGCTGACGTTGGTGTGCGGCCACAGCAGCAACGCCTTGATGTCTTCCTCGATCATTGACTCCCCGGTAATGCCCGGATAATCGCCCTTGCCTTCCTGGCGCAGGGTATCCGATTCTGCGGCAAGCTGCTGGAAGGCGATCGCCGGGTCGACATTCCGGAGAATTGCTACTTCCGCCAGGGTCTTGCCGACGTACTCGGGATGGGCCTCAAAGTCGGTGAAACGAATGCCCTCGGGCGTGGTGACCTCCCGCAGCATCATGTTGATCTCTTCGATGTCGTTGTAATCCCTCTCCGGCAGCAGGACCATCAGGTTGGAATGCCAGAACGTGTACGGGTAAAGGTCCGCGGTGACGTCAATGCCCTCAGCGCGCGCCTCATCGAGCATCGTGATGATCTCGCCGGCCTTGCCCCAGAGTCGGCGCATGGCCAGCTTGAAGTGCGAAACCTGCACCGGCATGCCGGTGACGCGACCCACCTGGATGATCTCCGCGAGCGCTTCTTCAAACCAGCGATCCTCGCTGCGCACATGACTGATGTAACGCCCCCCGGCATCAGCCGCGACCTGTGCCAGGTCGACAACCTCACCGGTTTCGGAATAGATGCCCGGGTCATACTCCAGGCCCGTCGACAGGCCCAGCGCGCCCTCTTCCATACCCTGCCTCACCAGTTCGGCCATCGCCACAACCTCTTCCCGGGTCGCCGGGCGCAAGGCATCGTTACCCATGACCATTTCCCGTACCGTGTTGTGGCCCACGTAAGAGGCTACGTTGACTGCTGTTCCCTGGGCAATCAATCGGTCAAAGAAATCGCTTAGCGGTACGCGCGAACCGCCGTCCTGACCGACCACGACCGTCGTGATCCCCTGGCTGGTCAGCACCAGCGCATCCGGCAGTTCAAGGAGGCCGCGGTCCGCGTGGCTGTGGGTGTCGATGAAGCCCGGCACCAGCGTCATTCCGCCACCGTCGACAATCGATTCTTCAGGCCCGGCATCGAGGTCACCCACCTCGCTGATCAGGCCATTCGCGATTCGAACGTCAGCGGCAAAGGCCGGTGCGCCGCTGCCATCGACCACGATGACATCCTGAATCAGCATGGTTGCGGCGGGTTCGGGCGGCGGCTCTTTTCCACATCCCGCGAGTATCGTTGCGGCCGCTATCAGCAGCAGTGGGGTATTGGGCATATTTTTCGCTATTCGCGGCATTGCAACGACTCCGTTTCCTCTCATCACCTGAATCCCGCTTCCCCCTGCACGGCACCGCTCGCAGCATGCCAGCTTGTGCGCATGCTGCCCACCGCGATTTCATTCTGTGAAGAGACACTCGTGTGAAGCACGGCGCCTCGCACGCCAGATTGACCACAATACGGCACAGTCATAGAGCCCGTGCGAGTGCGCGAATATACTCACACACTGCCATATGGACGAAGGAAACGATGACCATGAAAATGCTGGTAACAGGCATATGCGCGCTGGCTATTCTGACGCCAAACGTATTCGCCAACCAGGTTTCGGAGAGTCCGCAGGCGGCCAGCCAGAGACTGGTTACCATCGACGACATTGACGCTGTCAAAGATGTCGGTACGCCGGCGATTTCTGAGAACGGCGAACTCATTGCCTACGCGTTTGACGGTCAGATATACGTCGCGACTGCCAATGGCAAGACTCACAGGGCGGTCACCGCTGCCGGTTCCAGTGCATCCGATCCTGTCTGGTCGAACGACGGCCGCTGGCTTTATTTTTTATCGGACCGCAGCGGCAGCAAGCAGCTTTGGCGCCTTCCCGTTTATTCCTTCGGTGAGGCCAGGCAGGTCACCAAACTGGAGCGGGGACTCGGGTCGCTCACGCTCTCCAGGGACGAGTCGAGCCTCCTGATCGCACAGACCGAGGACCCTGTAGCTGAGGTCACGGATCGCGAGCGTGGCAGACCCTGGGTGATTTCCCGAACAGAAATCAAAGAAGATGCCGGTGACGGTTACCTTGCAGCCGATGATCAGCCTTCCCATCTGTATGTTTACGACCTCGAGTCGGAAACGCTGCGCCAGGTAAGCAGTGGAAAATACACCGAATCGCAGGCCCGGTGGTCGCCAGGCGCACAACGCATCGTGTTCGTTAGCAACCGCGAAGAAGATCCGGACGCGACGTATCGCGAAGATGTCTGGGTATACCGTCTGAATGCAGGCGATGGGTCTGATCCGCTGCTGCGCCTGACGGACGGCCCGGAAACCCGCAGCTCCCCCGCTTTCAGCCCGGATGGCAAGTCCGTCGCTTTCCTGAGCGCCACTGACGGCGTTTATGCTATTTCAAAGCTTGTGGTCGTTCCCGCGTCCGGGGGCGAAGCCCGCTCCCTGACGGAAGACTTCGATCGCTCGATCAGGAGTTTTCGTTACTCGCCGGACGGGCGTTACATCTATTTCCTGTATGACGACGTCGGCGCGGGTCACCTGGCCCGGGTGAGGGTCGACAACGGCAAAATCGACGTTATCGTCAACGGCCAGGTTTTCGTTTCAGATTTCGATATCGACGAGGACGGGAATCTTGCGCTCCTGATGCGCTCGGAAAACGAAGCAGATGACATCTATTACTGGAAACGCGGCCGGTTATCCCGTATCACCAATGCAAACCAGGACTTCTTCGACGAAGTACAGCTGGGCGAGCGCCGGTCGGTCGAATTTGCCAGCGCCGATGGGACGGCCATACAGGCATTCGTAACACTACCGCCGGGTTACAACAGCGCCCAAAAATACCCGGCAATTTTGCGCATACATGGCGGACCGGTGGGCCAATTCTCGCTGGGCTATGACTTCGCCGCGCAGTATTTCGCCGCCAATGGCTATGTCGTCATTGATCCTAACCCGAGGGGTTCTACCGGCCGTGGCCAGGAATTCACGCGCGCGATTTTCCAGACCTGGGGCATATCCGATTACCCGGACTTTATCGCGGCCATTGATCACGTCATCGAGCTGGGCATCGCGGATCCCGACAGGCTGGTGGTCACCGGCTACTCCTACGGCGGTTACATGACCAACGTCATCATTACCGAAACCACCCGCTTCAAGGCCGCTGCATCGGGTGCGGGACACAGCTTCATCCACGCCAACTACGGGCACGACATCTACCAGAAGTGGTACAACTGGGAACTCGGTCCACCCTGGGAAAACCGCGAAAAATACGACCGCTTGTCGCCGCTTTTGCGAGTGGCAAACGTAAAGACACCGACAATTTTCCTGGGCGGTCGGGTAGACTGGAACGTGCCGATAATTAACGCCGAGCTGTTCTACCAGTCGCTCAAAACATTGGGGATAGACACTGAACTGGTCATCTACCCGGACAGCCATCATGGCGGCTGGAAACAGGACTTTTGGAAAGATTACTATGCACGGATTGTCGACTGGTTCGATAAGTACGTGGCAACAGGAACGACGACAGAATAATGGATCAAAAATCATCACCAGAATTGGTGCAAAGCGTTCGTGCTGCAATTCAGTGCATGAAAGCGAACAACCCGCTGGAAGCCGAGAAGATCTGTCGTGAATGGCTGACTACAAACCCGAGTAGCGTCGATCATATGCGCATACTTGGTCATTCACTGATGAAACAGGAGCGCCTGCAGGAAGCCGAAGAGCAGATTCGCTTTGCCCTGTCCCTGGAACCCGACTTCCCTCAGCTAGACGAAGACCTTGGTAGCGTTCTCGCTTTGCAGAAGAAATTTGCCGAGGCGATCCCGTATTTCGAAAGCGCTATCCAGAAGGAGCCTCGGCTGGCCGGACCCTACAAAAAGCTCGCGCAAGCCCTGATCGAAGTGGGCCGCGGTAAAGAGGCCGACGACCTGTTTCGAATGTTTCTTGACCGTGACCCGGGCAAGAAGGCTGTCGCCGATGCAATCCTCAAGATCCAGGAAGGTAGCCGTGAAGAAGGCGTAGATATGCTGCGCAAAGTACTCAAGGTCCAGCCGAATAACGTCGATGCCATGCGCTACCTGGCGGCTGCCTACCTGCACTCGAAGATACACATTGGAGACGCCGAAGCGCTGCTCCGCAAGGCCAGCCAGCTGGCGCCGGACTACAAGGAAGTTCTGATGCTGCTGGGCACCGCGCTGATGGAGCGGCAGAAATACAAGGATGCTGTCGTCACGTACAAGCGCCTGATAGAACTGGATGCAGACAGCGATGCTGCCTGGGCCGGCCTCGGCCAGGCGTACGCGCGCTCCGACAGGACTGAAGAAGCACAGGAAGCGCTGGCGCGATCCATCGAGCTAAATCCCGAAGTGGCCGTCGTGCAGATGAGCCAGGGGCATATTCTGAAAACGCTCGGCCTACAGGACGAAGCGCTGGTTCATTATCGCAATGCGATTCGACTCAAGCCCGGCTTCGGAGAAGTGTACTGGAGCATGGCCAACCTGAAGATCTTCAAGTTCGACGATGCCGAAGTCGAAGCGATGGAGCAGCAAT